>JAGHSP010000275.1 GCA_018065815.1 Candidatus Sodaliphilus limicaballi
AAATCTGTGTTATCAGTGAGATCCGCGCGGGGAGTTCCATTGCTGAATAGTTATCTTTTAGTCTTCTAATTCCTTGTATTTCTCCCTTACCTCGTCATACACTTTCTCAAGATCGTCGATCATGATTGTGTCGCCATCAAACAGGAGTTTGAGGCGGGTGACGCCGCGAAAACCGCCGTCATAGAATTCATACTCATACCAGCCATCGCCCACACTTTTCACAGCAACAACAGCGTTTGGATGCTCATCATCGCTCGCACTGTCCTGGGTATCAGTGCGGAACATCCATCCGGCATAGCAATCTCCGTCATCGCAATCATAGTCGAAATTCTCGGCAAGAACCTGGAGCATCGACTGCGTGCAGTGAGCCTTGAGGAAATCATAGTCCTCATAGAGATTATTGTTATACATGTTGGTAATAAACTGCGCCGCCAGTTGCTCTCGCTGCTCGGTGGTAGCCTTGGCCGAGGACTGGATGCCGCACAGGACCACTAATGCGGCTACGCACATAGCCTTGAAAAAGGGTGATTTCATATTACAATGTTTTTATTGGATGCAAATTTATAAATAAATGTCGAATCTGCAAACTATTTTGTTTCAAAAAAAATAACCAGCCGCACACAACATGGCGTGCGGCTGGCAATATCATTTCACAGGAATTGCTCCTGATAGCAATAATCACTTAACGGGCTGACCCATTACGTTGTAACGGTTGTTACCCTTAACGATGATTACCTGACCCTCTTCAATAGTCTTGTAGGTCTTAGCTTCCTTAACGGTAAGGTCGCTCACGCCTGTCTTGCCCACCTCGATCACGATAGGACACAGTGTGTAGTTGGTGTAGTAGTCTTCTGCATAGGGATCAAACTTCACAGCAACCTTCTTCACGCTTGCGGGGAGCTGGCACACCTTCTGCTTGCTAGGAGCTTCCTTCTTGGCCTGTGCCTTGGCGGGAGCATAGTCGTCCTCAACAACCCAGGGCTCGCCCATCTTAACGACTGCCGACAGCAATACCTCGGCGCCATCAGCAAGGTCTTCCTTGCCCTCGGGGTTGTAGCACATGTCCAGAGCCAGCTGCTCGGGGCCTGCCTCGCCTGCGGTGAGCATGGGCTTGCCGTCAACCATCTTGCAGATGCCCTTGAACACACCCACTTCGTTGCCATAGGGGAAGACACCCTCGCCTGCGGTGAGATCATATTCAAATACAATGGGAACTTCCTCGCCTTCGGCAACCGGGAGTTCTTCGGGCTCGCTGTTTACAACGAGACGCATGTTGCAGTTTGTGTCGTAGATAGCACCCTTAACGGTACCCGGAGCGATTACGCCCATCTCTGATACTTTCTTGTAGAGTGCATCCTGGCCGGTGAAGTCAAGAGCAATCCAGTCGGGCCACCAGTCCTCATACCATACATAGCCCCAGTCAGCAAACTCGTCATAGAGGATTGACAGAGCGTTGTCGGTAACGTAAACGAGCTTAGCACCTGTGTTGATGTCCTCGATGGGCTGTGCCACGAAGAGTGAGTCATTGAGGGTAACCTGGGTGCCGTCTTCCTCACCGTAGTAAGCAAGCTTCCACAGTTTGGTCGTCAGCTCGTAAGGCTCGATATTGATGGGGTACAGCTGGTAGTCGTTCTTGTAATAGCTTACCATACCTTCAACCACGAATGTGCCTTCGAGGTTCTCGGGATAGTCGATGTTGAACTTGTTGAAACCAGCAAGAGTAGTCTCGCCCTCGCTGCCTTCGCCTGTGATGGTAAAGTTGCCGCTCTGGTCTATGTCGCTGAGCTTAACACCGCTCATGATCACCTTGAAGTTATCCCACATCTGCTCAGGATCGCTCACGTCATCAAGATAGCCGGTCATGTCAAATGCCTCATACAAGTAGGGGTCATCGACATTAGAAACAGCATTCTGCAAGCCTGCAGGATTGGTCATCTCAAGGAGACCGTTGTAGGTCTGCTTCTTAGCAGTCCAGCCAGCAGGAATGATGTCGCCCAGCTCATACTCTTTGTCAGTGTCGCCATAGATAAGTCCTGACCATACATAGCCTTCCTCATCGAGCTGCATCACATAGAGATACTTGCCGTTCTGGTAGTTTACGAAGCACTCGGTTGCAAACTGGAACTCCTTGCCCTCGTCAAGCAGGTAGAGGTTACAGAGCGAATCAAGCTGGAACTTTGTGGGATCTACCACGGGGTCTGAACCACCGCCCTGGGGATCATCATCACTTGTGGTGAGAACGATTGAACTGATCTGGGCGTTCTTTGTGCCGGTCTTGCTGAATGCAACGCTTGCTGCGCTGCCGCTCCATGTGGCAACATCACCGCTTGTGGTGAGCTTGCCCACGTTGGCCTTGAGCTCAAAGTTGCTTGTGGTAGCTGCATTGATGGTAGCGCCCACGATGCTGCCCTTGGCAACAGAGAATTTCACGCTGCCATCAGCATAGATGCGCAGGGTGTAGTTGCCCTGGCTGTTCCACACGCGTGTTTCGGTTGCGCCGTTGGTGGCGGTGAGGGTAACACCGTCAACGGTCACAGCACCCACATCAGTAAGGTTTGTGCCTTGACTTGCAACAGGAGCGGGAACGCCCATTGCGGCGAGTCCGGCTGACGAAGAGAAGTCAAATGTCACTGTGCCAGCCCAAGCGCTCATAGCAACCACAGCCAGCATGACTAATGAGTAGAATTTCTTCATTTTGCTTTAATTTTTATTAAAATACATGTAATTTGATGCAAAGTTCTACATTTTTTCTTAAATAACCAAAGATTTAGGCTTTTTTTCTATACATCCATAGCATGTAATACTCATCAATCAGGGAAGTAATTGTTATTAAAAATATCAAACACACATCAAAATCACTAATAGTAGCGATTGCATAATTAATAGTATTATTGTAATTTTGCAACGTGAAAAGATTTTTGCTTGCAATATTGCTCACCGCCGCTGGCACCCACTGCCTGAAAGCCGACAACGATGCCGACACGCTCTCTGTGTCGATACGCGAGATCACCGTGACAGGCATAAAGCAGTCGCCAGGCGAGGCATGGACTTCGCCGTCTTCCACATGGATAGGCTATCATGACCTCAACCGCGAGGGCATCAATAGCGTCAAGACGGCCTCGTCTATGGTGCCCAACCTGTTTGTGCCCGACTATGGCAGCCGCATGACCAGCACCATCTATGTGCGTGGCATCGGGGCACGCATGGATCAACCCGCTGTGGGGCTAACCATCGACAACATGCCGGTGATGTGCAAGGAAAACTACGACCTCGACCTCATGGACATCGAGCACATCGAGGTGCTGCGCGGACCGCAGAGCGCCATGTTCGGACGCAACACCATGGGAGGGGTCATCAACATCTACACCCTGTCGCCGTTCTCGTGGCAAGGCACACGCGCCCTCTTCGAGGGAGCGTCTCACGGCTCGTGGAGGGCAGGATTGAGCCATTACAAGCGGTGGGGCAACAAGATTGGGCTTGCGGGCAGCATCACAACGAACGGGACGAGCGGCGAATTCACCAATGCCTACAACAATCGCAAGTGCGACTGGGAACGCCAGGGCAACGCACGCGTCAAGCTACACTGGGAAGCAACCGACGACACTCGCATCATTAACACCTTGAGCGGCAGCATCAGCCGCCAGGGAGGCTACCCCTACGAGAGAGTCGAGACTGGACTCATCTCTTACAACGACACCTGTTTCTACCGCCGCACCGCTGTGAGCGACGCTCTGCAGGTGCACACCCGGCTGGGCAGCTGCGGCTTGGACGCATTTGCCAGCTACCAGTATCTCGACGACAACATGACTCTAGACCAGGACTTCACTCCCCTGCCCTACTTCACACTCACGCAGGCACGCACCGAGCATGCCGCGACGCTCGATGCCATACTGAACGGCAACACCCTTAACAACTACTCATGGAAGGGCGGTGTGTCTTCGTTCTATCGCCACATTAGCATGGATGCCCCCGTCACCTTCCTCGACACCGGAATTGCCGAACTCATCGAGAAGCACCGCAACGAGGCCGCACCGTCTTACCCCGTCAAGTGGGACGAACGGCAGTTCGTTCTAGGCAGCCATTTCACCTCGCCCACATGGGGAGTGGCTTTATATCACAGCTCTGAATACAAGTGGAAGAGGTTTGACTTCAGGCTCAACCTGCGCCTCGACTATGAGCACGCGGCACTCAACTACCGCAGCACCACCCACACGGGCTACAACATCATGCACAACGGCAGCATATATGCCCACGAGCCAATCGACATCGACGACACAGGGCAACTGCACAAGCACTACATTCAGCTGCTGCCCAGCTTCACCATCACCTACAACTGTGGCGAGCGCAACAATGTGCGCGCCACCGTGTCGCGAGGCAGCAAGGCAGGGGGATACAACACACAGATGTTCAGCGACGTGCTCCAGCAGCGACTCATGGGCATGATGGGCATCGGACCTTCCTACGACGTGAACAGCGTGGTGGGATACAAGCCCGAGAGCGCATGGAACTATGAGGTGGGAACACACATCGAGAAAGACAAGGTCAACATCGACATCAATGCGTTCTACACCCGTTGCCGCGATCTCCAGCTCACCGTGTTCCCCGACGGCACCACCACAGGCCGACTGATGACCAACGCCGGCAGCAGCCGCAACATGGGCATCGAGGCTGCTCTGGCATGGCATCCGCGCAAGGAGACAGGGCTGAACATCTCTTATGGCTACACGCACGCGCGATTCATTGAATACAGCGACGGAAAAAACGACTACAAGAATCACACCATCCCCTATGCACCCGCCCACACGCTCTATGCCGGTGCCTACAACCGCTGGGCAGTGCGAGGTTGCGGCGACTGGATCACTGGCGTGACATTGAGTGCCAACGTGAAGTGCGCCGGACGCATCTTCTGGAACGAGGCCAACACATTGAGCCAGCCATTCTACGCACTGCTGGGAACCGAGGTCACTATCGAGGGACGCCACCACACGCTCGAACTGTGGGCACGCAACCTCACTGGCACCAGCTACAAGACGTTCTACTTCGTCTCGATGAACCGAGAGTTCCTGCAACGCGGACGCGGACGCTCACTGGGAGCAACGTTAAAGATGAGATTTTGACCTTTTTTAGGGCTAAATTTACAACAGACACAAAAAAATGTGTACTTTTGTCATTCAAAACAATTGGTCAAAGCCCTTTTTGTGAAAATTATTAACTAACTATCTACTTATACAACGATTATGAAGAAATTCCTTTCTTTTGCAGCTTTCATTGCAGCATTCGCCATGTTCACTAGCTGCGGCGACGATGAACCCGCCACTCCTGTGCACCACGAGTTTACTAATGTGACAGCATTTTGCGAAGCTTTAGAAGGCATTGCAAAGCTCAACCTGGACGCTACTGGCAGCAAGGCAACTATCACCCTTTCTTGTGCCAACATGCCCTACGAGCTTCCCGTCTCTTACAGCAACCTCAAGATTGCATCAACAAGCGAAACCTCTGGCAACATCAGTGGACAGTTCAACGGCTCTTACGACACAAAGGGCAACTTCTTGAGCGTGCGCGGCACCGTGAACGGCAAGGAACTGATTATCTTCACCCGTCCACTCTATTCCACACTTTCTAAAGGAACCGACTACGAGACAACAGCCGAGAAATACTACCGCTTCGACCTCCTCGGTACAACTGATGGATACATCTACATCCACAACGTCAAGTTTGTTGAAGAAATGCCCGCACAAAAGTGCATACGCATTCCTTACAGAGCAGGTGTAGGCTTGACCGGCATTCGCCCTTGGGGTTATTTAGCTAAACTCGACAAAGTGACTCCCGAGTTCCTCAACGGCAACACATGGGTACCTATGGAATCACGCAACATCACCAACTTGGAGATGAACGTGAACGTTGTCAAGAAGACATTTGACATCAGCTTCACATGCTTCGGCAAGAACTACTCCGACAACGGCACCTTGAGAATGTAACCCACCACATAACACATCCCCACAAAGGCTCGCAAGTACCCCCTGCGAGCCTTTTCCTTTCCACAAGAAAGAGCCACCCAAGCCCCCCGGTCCTCGGCAAGCCAGCCCCCGTGCCCCGCGGTTTTCCGCGGGGTTCCCCTTTCCCCCAGCCCGCCACCGTTCCCAAGGGGTCTCCCCGAGGGCCAGAGTTCAGCTCTATGC
>JAGHSP010000340.1 GCA_018065815.1 Candidatus Sodaliphilus limicaballi
GATTAATGTAAAGTTATTTAGTTGTTTTTGCGATGTAACCATTTCTTTGCAAAGCACACCAGTGCCACAGTAGCAACGGCACTAGCCAGAGCCAACCATGGGAACTGCCCTTCCTGAGGCACGCCTATGTTTTCAAGTGCGTCCTTCGGCACCACATTGATATTCACCAGATAGGCCGAGACGACCACGATGCCGTTGTTGAGAGCATGGGCAATAACAGGCACCCACAGCGACCTAGTCCACACAAGCAGGTAACCCAGCCACACGCCCAGCAGCATGCGGGGCACGAAACCGAAAAACTGCACATGCATGGCACTGAACACGATACCCACCAGCCACACCGCGGCATGGCTGTTGCCATCATTGCCAAGCATCCTCAGCATGCCGCCGCGAAAGAACATCTCCTCGCTCAATCCTGCCAGCAGCGATACCACGGCAAGCACTACAAGCATTGACGGCAGCGAGGTTTCGCTCAACAGCTTGTCGGTCAGCATCTGTGCTGCCTGCTCGCTGTCGCGCAGCATTTCCTCCAGCCAGTCCAAAAACTGCGGCAGGTGCAGCGACCCGTTCCACGCAATCGTCCAGTTGAGCGCAGGCATCGACACCACACACACCAGCAGCACCATGAGCAAGCCACGCCACGACGGCGCTTTGTCGAGGTTCATGTGGTGCAGCGGACGCTTGAACAACAGCATGCTCACCACGATAGCAGGAACGATAAACATCATCACGTCTTGCAGCACCATCACGCCCAGCGTGGCATCGTGCATCGGCAACCTGTCGAGAAACGGCACAACGGCAAAGGTGGCAAGCACACCGACAAATGCGAATATAAACAGCAAGATTATCCGCAAGCCTGGGCTTAATTTCATTTTAGTCTTCTCTTCCATAAAATGTGCATCTAGACGTTTTGAGCCTACAAAGTTACAATAATTCACAAAAAAAAATCAAAACGACGCCAAAAAACTTGCTTTCTTTGGCAAATTTACTTAATTTTGGCGACAAAACAAATCGAATTACTAACACTAAGCTCTTATTAGGTATGAAAAAGTTACTTTTATGCATGATTATTGCATGCCTTGGAATTTCCTATGCATCGGCTCAAGACATCTACGATGACTATAAGACTCCTGCCAAGCAGGAAAAACTAACAAAAGAAGAGAAAAAAGCTCGCAAGGAGAAAGAAAAACACTTGCAAGCTTTCAACGACTCGGTTGCATTCAAGTTTGCCAACGCAGCCCTGCGCGAGGGACAGTTTGTCTTGCTTGCCACACGTGTGGAACTGGGCAACATGGGCGCAATGGAATATGGCCTTAACGACCACACCAACTTTGTTTACCAGGTGGGCAAAGAGGCTGTGATACAGATTGCTTTCAACGGTCCCAACCCCGGGTTCAACGGCATGGGAGGAATCACTTGCAGGGGCAATGTGACCAACAGCAAGTACAGCGTGGACAAGAAAGGAAATGCCCACTATGACTTCTCGGTGTTCGGGTCCGACATCAGCGCGCAAGTGATGATTACCGTCTATGCAGAGTCTAATCAGGCCATCGCCTATGTTGAGCCCACATTTGCAGGAAGCAACATGTCCATTACCCTGCACGGCGAACTGCGTCCCTACAAGAAAGAATAAGATATCATAGCCTAATTAACCCATTAACACCAATATCGTAGTGAAAAGTTTTTTTAAAACCACCGCCGGAAGGCTTCTCCTTTCCATCATTGTGGGCATCGGCCTGGGTTATGCAATCCTAGCCATGCCTGCCACGCTTCACGACATTCTCACACAAGTGTTGCTCGTGACCAAGCAGCTCACCAGTCAGGTCATCCTTTTCATCGTGCCCATGATTATTATAGGTTGCGTGGCACCGTCCATCACCAGTTTCTCGGGCAACGTGACAAAGGTGCTGGGATTCACAGTGGGCGTTGCCTACCTGTCATCGATAGGCGCAGCATCGCTAGCAATACTCACAGCAGTACTCGTGGAACCCATGATCACCACCCAGGTATCGACTGCTGCCACCACCGACCTGCCCGAAGCAATTATCAGCCTCAAATTCCCCACAATGGACACCATGTCAGCTCTATTGCTTGCCATCATTATCGGCCTGGGCGTTGTGTGGATCAACGGCAAGAAATATGCCGATGCCCTGCAAGACTTCCAGAAGATGGTGCTCTTGGCAGTGGAACGCATCATCATACCCATCTTGCCGCTCTTTGTGGGCGCCAACTTTGCGCTGCTGGTGCTATCAGGCAAAATCGCCAACATGGCTGTGTTCATGCCCGCGTTCATGTTTGCCATCGTGTGTCACCTCGTGTGGCTCGCCCTGCTTTACGTCATCGCTTCGCTCTACAGCCGCCGCAACGGCTGGGAAGTGGTCAAGCACTACGGCCAGGCCTACATCACTGCTGTGGGCACGATGTCATCGGCCGCTACCCTACCCGTAGCCATTGAGTGCATGGGGAAAAACAAGGTGGTTTCGCCCAAGACTGCTAGCTTCGCATTGCCGCTGTTCTGCAACATACACCTGTGCGGAGCCGTGATTTCCGAGATTTTCTTTGTGATTACCACCTATATCATGCTTTACGGACACTTCCCGCCAGTGGGACATCTGGCTATCTTCACCGTCCTGGCATGTGTCATCGCCATCGGTTCGCCAGGAGTGCCCGGCGGCCTGAACATGTCGTGCGCAGCCCTGGTGGGCACAGTGATACTCGAGGGCCAAGACCCTGCAACTTTCTTCGGCATCATGACTGCCGTCTATACTATCGTGGACGGATTCGGCACAGCCTGCAACGTCACCGGCGATGGTGCGCTAGCCCTCATTACTGATGCATTCCTTGAACGAAACGAGAGTAAATAGCAAGTAACTACATTCACATAATAAAAGAGTGTGTGTCAAAAGTCTCGAAATGGCGGCGCGCTGTAAGCGCAATGTTGCTACTAGCCCAGGGCAACGCCCTGGGAAACAAGCGTTAACACCAATA
>JAGHSP010000050.1 GCA_018065815.1 Candidatus Sodaliphilus limicaballi
GAGATTAAGGTTAACGAGTCTCCCTATGTTAACCTGAAACTCGTGCGTCGCTATCCCGAGTTCAACACTATCATTGAGCAAAACGAGGATTGCTTCAAGGTGAAGAGATAACCCAGCATCAGTCTTTACACATAACAAGCAGGGGCGCGACAATAAAGTTGCGTCCCTGCTTTTGTTAGGCACTTCGAAAAATAAACTACTCACAATTGCATGATAATAAAAAAATGTGTTATATTTGCATAATAAAACAAGAATGTCGCAGGAAGATAAAGATAAATCATTTTTCCTAGCCTTCTGCATTGAGCAATACAAGCAAGCAAAAGGCATGAACGGAACGGATGTGGCTGAGAAGTTCTTTGCCACAGGTCTTGCGTCATATCTAACTGATAACTTTGATGTTCTTCACACCCAAAACCATCATTGGATTATCGAAGAAATCAACGAATATCTAGAAAGGAGGACTGGGCAATGAAAATATTTCATGCCAGTTTGGAAATCGTAGAATCTCCCGAGATTCGCAAGCCTAACCGTACATTAGATTATGGTGCAGGTTTTTATACCACTACAGACTTAGACCAAGCTAAACTTTGGGTCATGCGTTACAAGGGAAAAGCAACCGTTGGTTATGTTAACGTTTATGAGATAGACATGGACAAAGTGCGTGCTAGTAACACATTGTGGTTTGATGGTCCTTCAGACGAATGGATTGATTTCGTTGACAAAAATCGTAACCATCGTGGGTTTACCCATGACTATGACTATGTGTATGGTCCGGTAGCTAACGACCGTGTCTATGCTGCATTTGCCTTATATGAGAGTGGTGTTTTTAATAAAGAAGAACTCATTCGCGAACTTAAAGTTTATAAACTTGTTGACCAGTTGTTGTTTTACACCGTAGCTGCATTGACAGAACTTAATTTTATAGAAGCAATCCCTGTTGAACTATGAACCTTGAAGTAACACAAAACAATCTTTACCTGTTTTTGCCAGGTAAAATAGCAAACGTTGCCGCAATAATTGCCGACAACAAGAATTGCTCCATCTACGAAGCAATGAGGCGTTTCTACGCATCCTCCACCTACGCATCCCTAGCCGACGAAAGCACAAAATTCTGGCACCTAGGTGCCGTCGCCCTCTACGAATCCTACTGTGCAAACAAGTAAGGTAAAGAATATCCATGGCAGCTACAATGAACAACCATGGATAGTGTTTGTTTTTGTTGAAAAACTGTATTATTTGCCAAGAATTTTTCGGATCAGCAGATTTTTCTGGTTGGTGGGGCAAGAAATAGATAGGGAGAGTAGGTGAAACATCCCTATGGGGATGTGATATAGTAGGCAGCCATGCAGGCGTGCCGTGGGTACGCCGAAATGGCTGTAAAGAAGTAGATAATAATTACCCGTGCCTTTAGGTACGGAATAATGAATCAGCAAACAACTTGCTACCACAGCATGTGATATTATTTTAATCACCTTTTTATCCCTTACCTAAAGGCATGGTTTTTCCTTGGAAAAAGCAAAGTTAAATGGGAAAGTGCGACCCCTTCGAGGTCGGATGGGGTGTGTTACTTTCCCCGACGGTCTACGACCATCGGTTACGATGCAATGTGACGACTCTGTCGTCAATTAACCGCTGATCCACTATACTCCACCAACCAGGAAAATCCGCTGATCCCTGATAGTTGACATGCACAAAACTTGCTTTGGTCACATTATTAATATAAAAAAAACAGGGTTGCACTGGGCAACCCTGTTTTTTATGCGGTGTAATCTTGTAGATTAATCTACGTTGAGGTTTACACGCTTCAGGTCGGTAGCAACAAGACCCTTGCTTGCGTTCTCGAGGAACTGGGCAACGGTTTCCTTGTTCTCGCTAGCCTCGTAAACCTGCTCCATGAGCACGTTCTCCTGGAAGAACTTGCCAAGGCGACCTTGTGCGATGTTCTGAATCATCTGCTCGGGCATGTTAGCTTCCTTAGCAGCAGCTGTTTCAGCCATGAGCTTCTTAGCCTCTTCAACCTGCTCCTCGGTCATGTAACCCTTCATAACAGCCTCTTTCTGGTGCTCTTCGGTTGCGCAGTAGTAAGCGTTGAAGCCAGCCTTCTTGAGAGCGTTCTCAACAGCCTTCTTCACCATTTCAGCCTTAGTCTTATCTACAGCCATGCGGAGCTCCTCGTCGATAGTCTCCTGAGAAACCTGGTCGCGAGTAGCCTTGAGGGGCTTCATTGAAGCAACCTGCATAGCGATGGCCTTAGCAACCTCGGTGTCAACACCTTCCTGGTTGAAAGCAACAGCAGCTGCGAGCATGCCGTTGAAGTGGTTGTAAACAACAGTTGAGGGAGCCTCAAGGCACTCATAAGCGCCAAGTTCCATCTTCTCACCTGTGATACCGCTGAGTGCAGTGATAGCCTCGGGAACAACCTTACCGTCAACAACGAGAGCGTTAACCTCGTCAACGTTCTTAGCCTTAGCTGCGAGAGCAGCCTCGAGGATAGCCTTAGCAAGAGCAACGAACTTCTCGTTTTTAGCAACGAAGTCGGTTTCGCACTTGAGAGCAACGATAGCTGCGAAGTTACCTACAGACTTACCTACGGCGATACCTTGAGCAGCGTCACGGTCTTCACGCTTAGCGGCGATAGCCTGACCGCGCTTGCGGATGAGCTCCATAGCCTTTGTGATGTCGTTGTCGCTCTCGATGAGTGCTTTCTTGCAATCGCTGAGACCTGCACCTGTCATGTCGCGCAGTTTCTTGATATCATTGATAGTTACTGCCATTGTAGTAGTATTGTTTTTATTGAGTTTTTGTTGTTTTTATTATTATCAATGCCCAACCAAGTGTGATTGGGCATTGATTAAGTTATCTAAGTTTGAATTACTCAGCTGCGGGAGCTTCGTTAGCCTCTTCAGCCTTGGGCTCAGCCTTGCGGCGGATGCGCTGGCGGCGGGGCTTCTCTTCAGCAACAGCCTCTTCCTCGTCCTTGTTGTCGATCTTCTCAACCTTGCGCTCGTTGATGCCCTCGTTGATGGCCTCACAAACGGTAGCGAGAATGATGTCGATAGACTTAGAAGCGTCGTCGTTAGCGGGAATTGCGAAATCTACGACGTTGGGATCGCTGTTAGTATCAACGATACCGAATACGGGGATACCCAGACGGTTAGCCTCAGCTACTGCGATGTGCTCCTTCATTACGTCGATAACGAAGATTGCGCTGGGGAGGCGGTTAAGGTCGGCGATAGAACCGAGGTTCTTCTCGAGCTTAGCGCGCTGGCGGCTGATCTGGAGTTTCTCACGCTTTGACATGTTGTCGAGAGTACCATCCTTTGCCATCTTGTCGATAGCAGCCATTTTCTTAACAGCCTTGCGGATAGTTGCGAAGTTGGTGAGCATACCACCGGGCCAACGCTCAATCACAAACGGCATGCCAACCGAGTTAGCGCGGTCAGCAACTACTTGCTTAGCCTGCTTCTTTGTAGCAACGAAGAGCACCTTCTTACCGCTCTTAGCGATTTCCTTAAGTGCGTTAGCAGCTACTTCAAGCTTAGCTTGTGTTTTATATAAGTCGATGATGTGGATACCATTGCGCTCCATGAAGATATAGGGAGCCATTGCGGGGTTCCATTTGCGTTTGAGGTGACCGAAGTGGCAGGTAGCCTCGAGTAATTGTTCAAAACTAGGTGTTTGCATTTTAATTTTTTGTTTGTTTACATTCAACTTAAATCAATCGCCGCGGTAGCCACCGCAGTTCCCAGTGTGAGTCCGGGCGATTTGGATACTAAACTCTATTTATGCCACATTGTTTAAGCGTTGTGGCTTGTAGAGCAAGTGTGAAGTCGAAGATTTGTAATATAATAATGTATATACAAAAAGTCGATTAACGCTTGCTGAACTGGAATCTCTTGCGAGCCTTGGGCTGACCGGGTTTCTTGCGCTCTACGGCACGAGGGTCGCGAGTCATGAAGCCTTCCTTGCGGAGTGCGCTCTTGTCCTCGGGGTTAATCTTCACGAGTGCGCGAGCGATAGCAAGGCGAAGTGCCTCGGCCTGTCCTTTGTAACCACCACCCTTAAGGTTAACGGTGATGTCATACTTTTCAACTGCCTCCAGAGTGTTGAGCGGCTGCTTAACGATGAATTGGAGGATGGGGTTGGGGAAGTACTCGGTGAGTGAACGCTTGTTGACTTTGATCTCGCCGTTGCCTTCGTTTACATAAACGCGAGCGATAGCTGCTTTACGGCGACCTACTGCATTAATTCTTTCCATTCTTCCTTAATTATTTCAGTTTGTTGATGTCAATTGCTTTGGGGTTCTGTGCCTCGTGGGGGTGAGCATCACCATTGTAGATGTGCACGTTCTTGAGAAGCTTAGCACCAAGTTTGTTCTTGGGGAGCATACCCTTGATTACCTGGAGGTAGAGGGGGTGCATGCCGGGCTTAACACCCTTGCTGAAAGACTTCTGAAGAAGAATCTGAGGGTTAGAGAAACGCTGTCCACCGGGATAGCCAGTGTAGCGTACATACTGACGGTCGGTCCACTTTTTGCCAGTGAGAACGCACTTTTCAGCATTGATGATGATTACATTGTCACCGCAGTCCACGTGGGGGGTGAAGTTGGGTTTGTACTTGCCGCGAAGGATTTTAGCAACCTTAGCGCAAAGGCGACCCAGAACCTGATCGGTAGCATCAACAACTACCCATTCTTTTTGTACTGTTTCGGCGTTTGCCGAGATGGTTTTGTAACTTAAAGTATCCACTTTTAAATTCCTGATTAATAATTAACTAAAGTGACTTGCTGACACACAAATAAGCACGGCCAAATGCTCGCTTGTGCCGTTAAGTCGATGTTGTTTTGGATATAATCGGTCTGCAAAAGTACTAAAAATCTTTGAATTAGGAAAGTGTGTTGAGTCGTAAATTAGCGTTAGATATAAAGTTTAACAATCTTTAACTGTTTCTAGGTAAAGAGGTAACTATTCAGCAATAGAACTCCCCGCGCGGATCTCTACGATTTCACTGATTTTCATTGAAAATCTATTAATAATGAGAGGCTGAAAGCCGATACGCACATTGCTTTGCAGTATAGTGTATCGTTATCCCTGCCTTCGCTTGCGCTCAATTAGGACAGGTTATGTGCAGAACCTGTCCTGCGTGTCGGCTTCCAGCCTCTCATAATCCCACACTATTTCTTTCTTTGTCCCAAATATACCTTGATTTTTGGGGTGGTTAGTCGTTGTCTTGTGAATTGTCGGTGATGATAAGTCGGGCGTTGAGGTCGATGGTTTTGAGTATAGTTGCCATGTGTTCCTCGGGCACTGCTATGCATCCGGCAGTTGAATTCTTGTCGCCTGTGCAGTGGAAGAATAGCGCCGATCCTTTTCCCACAATTCGTTCTTTATTGTAGTCAAAGAAGAAACCGTAGTTGTAGTCGGGTTCATACTTGATCATGTGCTCGCCGCGGCACTTGTGTGGCACATGCTTGACATTGATTATCTTGTTATAAGCCACACGGTCGGCACAGCAGTAGGTGTCGTCGTCCACATCAACATAGGGTAGTTTTGTGCCGGGGTTTGGCTTGATGCCGAATGCGGTGATCATGCCGTAGTCGCCTAGCGGAGTGCGTCTGTCGCCTTCCTTGACCTTGCCCACGCCGTTGCTGCCGACGAATGCTGTGCACGACAGCACCTCGTCCCACGAGGCGTTGCCGCCATCGGAGTTTTTGACATACATTGACACCTGGGCATCGGTGCCTCCGGTGTATCTAACTGAAACTATGTGTCGCACGCTGTCAATAGCGTTGTATTTGACCAGCGGATCGTAATCGATAGTTGTTTGTGCTGATGCCGCTATCGCAAGTGCTGACAGCGCGAGAGATAATAAATGTTTCATAATTACAAGGTGTTTTTAGTCACGGCGTCTCATGAGAATCATGACGTAATACATGAGGGTTGCAAGCGAGCTGATAGCGGCCACGACATAGGTGTAGGCAGCTGCTCGCAGTGCATCTTGTGCCATAGCATGGGTGTAACTATCGGTGACACCTGCCGTGTTGAGCCACTTGATGGCACGGCGGCTGGCGTCGATTTCGACAGGCAGGGTGACCAGGCTGAACAGCGTGGTGAGCGCAAACAGGGCAATACCTGCCATGAGCAGCTGGGGGAATGACTCGACGGCGAAGATGCCGGCAAGCAGAACCCATGAAACCCATTTAGATGCGAATGATACCACGGGCACGAGTTTTGAACGTAACACGAGCATGCTGTAGCCGGTGTGGTGTTGCACGGCGTGACCGCACTCGTGGGCGGCAACAGCAGCTGCGGCAACGCTGTCAGACCCATAGACTACATCGCTGAGGTTCACGGTCATGTTGGCGGGGTTGAAATGGTCAGTGAGCTGGCCGGGAGTACTGGAAATACTCACGTTGTTGATGCCATTGTCTCTGAGCATTTGTGCCGCAATGTCGCGTCCGCGCATGGATGAGCCAATGGGGACATGAGAGTATTTTCTGAACTTGTTGGTCAAGTTGTGCTGTACCAACCAACTGATGATTGAGATGCCTATAAAAAGAATGAAATACATAATACTGTTGTTTTTTTATAATAAACAGCAACTATTGTGCCAACTTATGAGTGTTTCTTGGAAAGGAATATCATGCGTCGCGTGAGCGAGTTGCTGTCGTAGTCGCCAGCCGTTTGTCCGGCTAGTGACTCGTCGCATATCATGTGGCGTGAGTCCATTGCCATGACTCCGAACGAGAAAGATGCAGTTTTGCTCCTGAGCGTCACAGTGCGGGCGTTGACGGAATAGTTGTAGTCATATTGCTTGCCGTCAACCAAGTCGATAGCGACAGCGGTTCCGTCGGCATGGTAGGTGTAGCGGAATCGCGAGAAATAGCGGTCCTCGCCTTTGTGCCCTATCTTGTAGTCGTCGTAGAAAAACGAGTAGCTGAATTCCCAGTCGCACGCGAGGAGCGCTTCTCGCAGTTGCTCGCTGGAGAAATCGGTGGGGATGGTGTCATACCGTCCGTCCTCGATGAACACTACGCCTGGTTTGTCGTTGATGGGGCGCTTGGGCTTGATGTCGTCGCCGCACGACAGGAATGCCATAGCCACAACGGGCAATAGCAATAATAATGTCATGATTTTTTTCATCACTCAGGATAGTTAAGATTAGCAGGAGTAAGGACGTTAAGGACCTCAACCAAATACTTGCGTGCTTCCCACTTTGCCATGGGAAGGTTGTTGAGTGTGTAATTGCCGCAGTCATGTGCGTTGGCACCGGGAATCTCTCCGTCAAACCCTACGATAAACTCGAATGTCTCTTTTATTAGCGGGGCGATGTCGGCCGAGGTGAGGTCTCCTTTCACCAGCAGGTAGTTGCCTGTGCAGCAACCCATGGGTCCCCAGTAGATAATGCGATCTTTCCACTCGGGGTGATTACGCAAAAATGTTGCCGCAAGGTGCTCAATGGTGTGTAGCGCTCCCTGGCTCACAGCCGGCTCGCGGTTGGGTTCCTTCATGCGGATGTCAAAAGTTGTAATCACCTCGCTGCCTTGCAAGAAGTCCTTGCGAGACACATAGATGCCACGCAGGAGGCGGGTGTGGTCAATAGTAAAACTAGCTATTTTTTCCATATCTAATATATGTGTAGATGTTAAACTGTGAGAAGCAGCTGGTGCAGCATCTCGAAGCTTTGCTGCGGTGCAGCTTCCCAGAAGTCGTGATATTGCTTAATGTTGTTGTGGCTGGCACCCGGAGAGTCGCTGATGACGCGCATGCTCAAGAACGGCACTTTCCTGATGTGGCACACCTGTGCTATTGCGCCGCTTTCCATATCTACTGCCAGCGTGTCGGGGAAATTTTGCTTGATTTTTTCGATTTCTTCCATCTTGTCGATGAAGCGGTCGCCCGAGGTGATGAGGCCCACCTTGACGTTGTCGCGCTGCTCGATGCCGTTAAGGAGGAAAGGAGCACTCTCGTAGAAAAGAGGCAGTCCCTGCACGAGCCCTATGGCGCACTCTGGGCCGCACCACACGTCGTTGTAGGCAACGCGTGCACCCACAACCACGTCCATGACATTGACACTCTTGTCGGCTCCGCCTGCCACGCCGCTATTGATGATGGCATCAGGTGAGAAGTTGTTGATTAGTGTGACTGTGCCTATGGCGGCGTTGACCTTGCCTATGCCGCATTGCATTACTGTCACGTCGTGCCGACCCACTGTGCCCACATGAAATGTCATGCCGTCGATTATTTTTTCTGTGCCGTTTTCCAGCATGGGCTTGAGCAGTTCAAGCTCTTTGCTCATAGCCACGATGATACCTATTTTCATACTATTTTAGTTATTAGTGTTCATAAAACTTAAAGCTGGCCTATCATTAT
Source organism: Candidatus Sodaliphilus limicaballi (assembly GCA_018065815.1). Lineage (GTDB taxonomy): Bacteria > Bacteroidota > Bacteroidia > Bacteroidales > Muribaculaceae > Sodaliphilus > Sodaliphilus limicaballi. Next base: position 8,373 of record JAGHSP010000050.1, read on the forward strand.
GAGCAAGACTGGGATGGGAATTGCCCCTGAATAGGTTGCTATGATGTCACTGGTGTAGGTGTTCCGCCCGTCATAAACGTGTTGGTTCTTCACCGTTACCACTATGTTGCTCGTGTAGGTGTTGCGTCCCTGATATACTTTCTCTCCGTCCCATGTGTAAAGAGACTTGCTAGAATAGGTGCAGTTACCTTGATAGATGTACCGCCCGTCCCAAGTATAAAGGATGTCGCTAGTGTATGTTGTCCTCCCGCTATATATGTGACGGCCATCCCATGTGTAGAGGATATCGCTTGTATAGGTGCTGTTGCCTCGGTAAACATGCTTGCCGTCCCAAGTATAAAGGATGTTGCTGGTGTAAGTGTTGTTGCCCCGGTACAACTTGGCATTGTCGGCTAGGGCTACAAGGCTTGCTAACATCACAAAAAGGAGTAGTATGCTGCGTTTCATATCACAAGTTTATATACATTATAAATTAGATTATGGCAATCAGAGCAACCATAACC
>JAGHSP010000112.1 GCA_018065815.1 Candidatus Sodaliphilus limicaballi
TCTATATCCTGACAATTCTGGCAACCGCGTCTTGCAGCGGATTCAGCAACCACACCTCCGAATCAACCACAGAAGCAGTGCAAACTGAAACCGAGGCACCGGGCGACATCTCTGAAAAGCAAGAAGCAGTCGAGGACACGTTCTACACATCGGACCTCGCAGTGTTTGACCTGCACGGCCACGTGCGCACACTGTCGCTCTCTAACGAAGATTTCAAGAACATAATCGAATTTGACCGCGACGGCAATCTGGTGAAGTTCACCGTCAAGAACGGTCCGATAACCGACGTGTGGAAGAAAGGTGCCAAGCAAGACCCCGAAGGCATCGTGGTGGAGCGCGACAAGAACGGACGCATCAAATATACCAGTTACCGATTCTGGACCACTCAATACACCTACGACAGCACCGGCCGCTTCATCACAGCCGAACACAGCGGTGAGGGCGGACAAGAAAATACAATCAAGTACACTCGCGACGCCAACAACCAAGTCACGACGATGCACATCACCGACAGCTATATCGACGATGATCCTGATGTTCCTGTTGTGGAAAAATCCGTTGTCAGCATCAGCAACGTGAAGCTCGACGAGCAAGGCAACTGGGTGAGCCGCACCGAGACCATCAAGGGCAAGAATTCGTCGTCGAAAGCTAGCCGCACCATCACCTACTGGGAATAACTGCGATTTTGCAATGCGCGATATTTTGACTACCTTTGCACAAACATTAATCAAAGACGACAATGACCGAAGAGAAAAGACTTGAACTGATGGAAGAGGTGGTAAAGATGCTTAAAACCGTCTTCGACCCCGAAATGCCAGTCGATGTCTATAGCCTGGGACTCATATATAATATCGATATCGACGATGAAGCCAATGTGCACATCGACATGACCCTAACTGCTCCTAACTGCCCTGCTGCCGACTTTATCTTTGAAGACATTCGCATCAAGGTGGAAGGCATCGAGGGCATTAAGTCGTGCAACGTGCAGCTGGTGTTTGAACCCGAATGGGACATCCGCATGATGACCGACGAGGCTCGCCTGGAGTTGGGAATGATGTAGTTTTTTTTTACGAAACGGCCACTGCGTGGCCTACGAAACGCCCCTTGCGGGGCTACGAAACGCTGCGCTACGAAAGACGATCCCCCTAGGGGCTACGAACGCTGCGCTACGAAAACAGGAGCGCCACCGTGCCTTGAGCGTCAGCTCAAGGTAAAAAAAAGAAAACCAATGAAGAAGGCTTATTTCATTAGCGACTTGCACCTGGGTGCTAACTATATCACCGACCACCGTGAGCATGAGGCCCGGGTGGTGGGGTTCCTCGACACTATTGCCGGGGATGCGGGTGAATTGTACCTGCTGGGCGACATTCTTGACTACTGGTATGAGTATAAGACCGTAGTGCCACGCGGGCATGTGCGGTTCTTCGGCGCGCTGGCGCGTCTTGCCGATGCCGGGGTCAAGATCACCTGGATTGTGGGCAACCACGACGTGTGGCTATTTGACTACCTGCGCAAGGAGATAGGCCTCACTGTGCTTAATGGGGGTACCGAGGTCGATGTGATGGGCCACCGTTTTTTCATCTCGCACGGCGACGATGTGGGCTACCAGAAGCCCCTGTACCGCTTCACTCGCGTGTGCTTCCACAACCGCGTGTGCCAGTGGCTGTATGCCAGCATCCATCCACGCTGGACCCACGCCATAGCCAAAGGATGGTCGGCGAGCAACCGCACGCGCCGACGCCCCGAGCTGCCAGTCGAAGTCAAGCGCAGCCCTGCCATAGACCACCTGTGCGACTACGTGCGCCAGCATGAACGGCAGAGCCACGTGGAGCACTACGTATTCGGGCACCTGCACGTGGCATTGCAGGAGAAGGTTGAAGGCACCGACTCCACAATGACAATCCTGGGCGAATGGATAAGACGCGACACCTACGCAGTGTATGACGGCGAAACTCTCAAACTCAATAAATTTGAATAAACAAACACTAAAACAGCCTGATATGAAAACTAGAATTTTAACCGTCTTAATGCTACTAACGATAGTAGTGATGGGTGCCAGTGCCGACACCTTCAGCGAGGGTGGCATCAACTACCGCACGCTGAGTGACAACACCGTGGCAGTTGCCAAGAGCACCTATAGCGGAGCACTTGTGATACCTGCCACCGTGAGCAACAACGGCGTGACCTACAGCGTGACCGAGATAGGCGACTCGGCGTTCATTAACTGCAGCGGCATCACCGAGCTCACACTGCCAGAGGGGCTTCTGCAAATAGGGCGACGTGCATTCATGGGCATCGGCATCACCGAGCTCACCCTGCCCGAGAGTCTTGAGACATTGCTATATTTCGCATTCCGCGAATGCCCCAACCTTACCACGGTGTATTACAACCCCGTGAAGTGCGAGACCGACAACACAGGGAACCCGCCATTCTACAAAACCACGCTGACCCATGTGGTGATAAGCGACGAAGTGCAATTGTTGCCCAAGCAGCTCTTTGGCGGTCAGACAGCACTCACCGAGGTCACCATCCCACGAAGCATCACTTCAATTGCCTCAAACGCTTTTCTGAACTGCACAGGCGTGACGAAACTGAACTACAACGCCACTGCATGCGTTTCTCAGTCCACTCTGAGTCCCTTCCGCAGCATGCCCATCACCGAGGTCAACATCGGCAGCAATGTAGTCACCCTGCCCGAATACGTCATGACGGGCATAGCCACACTCACCACTGTGAACTTTTCGACCTCGCTCAAGGAGATAGGCGACCATGCGTTTGACGAGTGCGGGGGACTACAGTCAATAGAACTCCCTGCATCGCTGACAACTATCGGCAAATATGCCTTCAACAAGACTGGTTTGAAGTCAATCACTATCCCCGAGGGCATCACGAGCATAGGGTACAACGCATTCGGCAACTGTGCTGATTTAAAACACGTCACTTATAATGCGACAGACTGCACGCAGCCCAAGTTGCCCAGTTACCAGTGGTTCAAGGGTTCACCGCTGTCAAGCTACACGCTGGGCAGCAAGGTGAGCACCGTGCCCGCCTATTTCATGTTTGAGCAAGAGGGCATCAAGGGCGTTGACCTGCCAGCAAGCATCACCGCCATCGGTGCAAACGCATTCGATGGGTGCAACAGCATCACAAGCGTCACCATCGACGAGCGAATAACATCTATCGACGCAAACGCCTTTGCTAACTGTGCCTCGCTCAAGACGGTGAACTTCAACGCTGTGAACTGCACTACCCCGATATCGCAAGGCAATGCCATATTTTATGGCTCGCCCATCGAGGAGATGAACATAGGCGACAAGGTGGAACACATCCCCAACGCATTCCTCTACAAGCAGAGAAAGCTCCATTGCCTCACAATCCCCGAGAACGTGAAGTCGATGGGCCGCTATCCGTTTAACTACTGCGAGAACCTGCGCGTGGTGAACTTCAACGCCGTCAACTGCGAGGGACCCGCCTCGGGCAACTACCGCTGGTTTGACGACACCCACCTGTATGAGCTCAACCTGGGCGACAAAGTGGAGTCTATTCCCAACTATCTCGTTTACAACCAGGACTCGCTCAAAAATTTCAGCATGCCCGAGTCGGTAAAGAGAATCGGCGACTATGCCTACTATTCCTGCGCTCAGATGCAAAGTATAGCATTGCCCCCTGCCATCGAATACATAGGCGCATACGCGTTCTCTAACTGCAAGGAAGCCTATGGCGACATCATGATTCCCGAGTCGCTCACAATGATAGGCCACATGGCTTTTTATAATTGCTCCCAAATCCACTATATCTACTCAATGCGCAAGGATGCCACCAATCTTGACAATAACCCCTTCGGGTTCGAAGTTCAAAACACCAAGTGGCTCATCGTGCCCCGCGGCTCGGCCCAGAGCTACAAAGCGGCAACCGGCTGGGGAAACTTCAGACGCATGATAAACGACATTAATGGCGACGACACCATCGACATAGGTGACGCAAACATGCTTATCAACATAATCCTGCGCGGTGGCGACGAGGAAACCGTCAAAGATGCCGATGTCAACGGCTCTGGGCAGGTAGATGTGAGCGACTCCAACGTGGTGATATCATTCATGCTAGGTAAGTAAATCAACTTCAGCATATGGAACCATCTGAATTTCACCCATTTGCTCCGATTAGCGTCCTACTGGACGCATCTGCTTGTTGATACCATACCCCCACCGCCACTTCGTTGCGGTGGGGGCTATTCAGGTATTGTCCTGCCGGACAACCGCGATTTTGTCACACTTTACACCCCCACCGGCAGTCCGCAGGTCTGCGACCAGCGGTTAACCAAAGTTACGACCTCCCTGAGGTCTAAAAAATCCACAATATATATATTTTCAATGAAAAAATTTGTGAGATCAGTGAGATCCGCGCGGGGAGTTCCATTGCTGAATAGTTAC
>JAGHSP010000042.1 GCA_018065815.1 Candidatus Sodaliphilus limicaballi
CTTCCGCACGTCCTTCCGCACGTCCTTCCGCACGACCTTCCGCACGACCTTCCGCACGACCTTCCGCACGTCCTTCCGCACGTCCTTCCGCACGACCTTCCGCACGACCTTCCGCACGTCCTTCTTTTAATCCTTCTTTTAATCCTTCGGCGCGACCTTCGATGCGGGCAGTGTCCATGATATCGTTTTGGATCATCTGCTCGTTAAGGTGTTCAAAGTAGGCGTCTTTTTCCTTTTTGCTCATTGCCATATACTCCAATTTCTTCTTCGCTTCTTGGAGGCCTGGCGCAGTCGTGTTATCGTCTATATCGCCGTCTTTGAGGTATTTAATCCATTCCTCCAGGTGATTCTCGGCAATTTTGTTGAATGCGTTCACGCGTATAAGGTAATACTCGGGAAACACCTCGCCAGGAGTTTTCATGCGGATGGCATTGTCCTCCTTTGTAGAAATCTGCAACGTGTCGTCCTTGGTCATGCCACGGAAGGTGGTCTGTCCGCGATACACGAAGTCCTCGCCTTTGCCCAGGTCAAAGTACAAGATGCTGATGGAGTAAACCTTCTTCACCTGGTCGTACTTCTGCCCCAGGGTGATGTGTTCGGTAATCGCTTTGGCAACGCCGTAAAGGATGCGCTCGAGGAAATAAATCTCTCGGGTGAGCTGTATTTCCACGAGGATTATCTCGTCCTTGCTGTTGCGGGCTTTGATATCGACGCGGTTGAACTTGTCGCTGGCGTCCATCTGGTTACTCTCGCTCTCGAGAATCTCAACAATGGTCACTTTCTCACCCAGGAGAACCGTGATGAGCCCTTCCAGAATGCTGAAATTCTCCTTGTCGCGCAAGATTTTCTTTGCCGCCCAGTCAAAACGTATGTATTTATTTTCAGCCATAGTTATGCATTTTGTGCAAAAATATATAAACTGCGTCACATTTACAAGAGTTTAGCAAAATTTATGCAAAAAAAGTGGTTTATCACAACTTGTGGAATCTCTAAACCGTTACGGTTGTTAGTTGTTCTTTTTGGGTTTAAAGCAATAACGTGTTTATACGGATGAAAGTATAGATGAGCCAATGGCATTGATGCTTGTCGTGCTATGGGTTGCCATGCCTGCCTCCCCCATGTCAGGGCTGGAGGACTAGGCGGTGGTTTCTTATCACCAGTCCGCGGGTGTCGTCGGGCACCTCAATGCCATGCAGGTTGAAGGTGCGGTTGTCGCTTGCCTCCTCGGCACGTGTGTCATCGATGGCCGAGATGTCGATACTAGAGATGATTTCATCAAGTTCGGGCAAATGTTTTTTCATCCAGTCAACCTGGAAGATGGCGCTGGTATAAGTAGTGAAGACGCTGTAGCCATAGAGTTGGGCTGTGAGTGCTCTGGACTGGTATATGGGGCGCGACATGGAGGCGGCGTATCCGTTGACAAATCCGTCGATGTCGCTGAGTAGCGTGGCCTTCACCTCGTCCCACTTGCCACGGTAGGCACGGCGAAACGTGGCGTCCTTGTTCTCGAGCAGGTCAACGAAGTAAAAGTCGCGCATCATGTGGTAGCGCGAGAATGTGTTGACACCCATCTCACGCGACGAGTCAAAGTCCCAGAGGCACCCCATCTCGAGGCGACTGCCGTCGGTGCTGTCGCGCTTGGTCACATAGAGGTTGCTGCCCCCGCTGTCCCACGTGCCCAGGATGTCGTGGGCCAGCAGCCACGAGGCAAATGACTCTACGTCGATATACCGGACATAGGTACTCTGCTTTATCGACTGCTCGGCACGGGTGATGTAGTCCTGAATGTAGCCTTGCTGTTCCTCAGTGACCTCGTCGCCATCAGGATACTTGAAAGTCCATGCAAAACGCTGGTCAAAAAAAGGAGTGTTGAAATACCTTTCCTCGTTCCACCAGTAGGCATCGCGCTCCACGATGAAACCGCTCTTGTCCACGTCCAGGCGACAACCGCGGTTGCGCTTCACGGTCTCTATCAGCAGGTACAGCCCCTGGTACTCGCCGTTAATCACCACGTTGCAGTATTGCCACCGCGGCGTCCACTGCAAACCCATTAGTTCGTTCACCTTGAGGCCCACGATGGTGTTGAAGGTGCGGTCATCGCGCAGCAGGCGCCACTCGCGGTCCATGCAAGCAGGATCGCCGCGCATGAGCAGGTCAGCCTTCTTTTGCAGCTTTATCTTGTAAGGTTTCTGGTCCTTTAACGCACTGGTGTTGCCGGTGATTTTGATGGTCATGCCGGACTCGCCGTCAAGATACTCACCCGAGTCATAGAGCGTGTCGGCCAGCATGGTGATGACCATGCGACCCGGCACCTTGGTGGCGTTTGTCGTGCTGTGGCCGATGCAGCCCGGCGGATGGTCCACGTAGTCACACGTGGGCATCACGCTGTCAACGGTGTTGATTTGCATCACCGGCAATTCAATGGCCTGCAGTGCCGACAGCGAGCAGTCAGCCTCGGCACGGGCAGCAACCGATGCACCCACCATGCACAGCAATAACAGTATATGTCTAATCATTACCTTCATCTGCTCCAAAATGAAATTGTGATGCAAATTTAGCAAAAAAAAACGAAACCATATCTATGGGGGTGATTTTTGATGCAGAACCTTGGTCGAGGTAAAATATTTCATTACTTTTGCACCGCTGTACATCAACCGGGGACTTCCCGTTGATAATTATAGGAGATAAGACTATGACTGACAAGAACAAGGCTTTGGACATCGTGTCGCGCGCCGGGCACATCATGCTCGAGAACGGCGCCGAGATTTCGCGCGTGGAGGAGGTGATGGACCGCATTGCACACGCCTATGGTGTGGACTCGGGTAACTTCTTCGTGCTAAGCAACGGCATTTTCACCACCGCACAGGGATATGCCAACGTGGAGCACATCCCGTTTCACGGCACACAGCTTGACCGCGTGGTTGCCGTGAGCTCACTGTCGCGCGACATCGTGAGCGGCTGCGTCACCATCGACGAGGCCCAGTGTCGCCTGGACGAGATCAGGCGCATGCCGGCTCATCCCGTGTGGGAACAGGTGCTGGCCTCGGCACTGGGTTCAGGGGCGTTCTGCGCAATTTTCGGAGGTAGTTTCGCCGACTGTGGCGTGGCGTTGCTCTCGGGTATCCTGCTGTGGATATTCGTGCTGCAGGTATCATCCCGATTCATGAGCAAGGTCACCGGCAACATCGCCGGCGGAGCGCTCGTGACCCTGTTCTGCATCATGTGTTACAAACTGGGATGGGGCGACCACTTGGGCAATATGCTCATCGGGGCCATCATCCCCCTCATCCCCGGCGTGCCTTTCACCAACGGCATACGCGACCTCGGGGCCGAAGACTATATCGCCGGCGGCACGCGCCTCATCGACGCGTTGATGGGGTTCCTGTGCATCGCCCTGGGCGTGTCCACGGTATTTGTCGCCGACGCCTATATCGAGGGCAGCATCATCGCCCTTGACGGCACGGCCTATGATCCCGTCACCGCCCAGTGGCCGTGGCAGCTCATCGCGGCGTTCATCGGCACAACGGCGTTTGCGGTGTTGTTCGGTGCGCCACGCAGCAAGTATGCGGGGTGTGGCGTGGCAGGTGTGCTGGGATGGGTAGCCTACCTGGCCTCATGCCGCAACCTGGGGCTCTCCCCCGCCGAGGCCACCTTCATCGCCACGATGGTGGTCACCGTGTCGGCCTACGTGCTGGCATCACTGCAGCGATGCCCCGTCATCGTGTTCCTGATATGCGGTATCTTCCCTCTCGTGCCCGGAGCCGGTGTGTTCTGGACCAGCTACCACATCGTGAGCCAGAACCTGCCCACCGCCTTGCAGACCGGGTTCCTGGCCACCAAGTGCACCTTTGCGATCGCGTTTGCTATCATCATCGTCACCGAACTCTCGCGCGTGACCGCCCGCAAAACAACTGCCTGAATCAGTTTTCACCGTAAAATAAGCGCGGTGGCTGTACCTGCATTGAGGTCCAGTCACCGCGTTCGGCTTTATAACGGGATTAACCCCGGGAGGGGCTAAGGATTATTTCTCGTCTTTCTTGGCTTTGAGGCAAGATACTGTGAGGTAGATGATGAGAGCCACATACATTGCCACAGCAATCCAGTTGGTAGTAACCTCGCTCAAACCATGCTTGTAGTCGAAGCCGAAGAATACCATGCCAGCACTCACTACACCCATGAGGGCACCGCCGGCGATGAAACCGCTGGCGAGCAGAGTGCCGCGCTCGTTGCGTGCCTTGTTGACCTCTGCATTCTTGCTGCGTGAGCTGACAAACCAGCTAATGATACCGCCCACGAGCAACGGAGTGTTGAGCTGCAAGGGGATGAACATACCCAGAGAGAAAGGTAACGCAGGAACGCCGAGCCAGTTGAGAAGCAGAGCAAGGATTGCGCCCACGATGTAGAGCAACCAGGGTGTGTCGCCACCCATCATGAGAGGATCGATAACGGCTGCCATCGCATTGGCCTGGGGAGCAACGAGAGCGTTATCGCCCACAAAACCGTAGGTCTTGTTGAGGACTATCATCACTCCACCCACGGTCGCTGCCGAGAGCAGTGTGCCCACAGCCTTCCATGTCTGCTGTTTAGCAGGGGTTGTGCCCAGCCAATAACCAATCTTCATGTCGGTAACCATACCGCCAGCCATTGACAGCGCCGTACAAACCACACCACCAATAACCATAGATGCCACGATACCGCGTGCGCCATTGAGTCCCACAGCAACGAAGATACCCGATGCCACGATAAGGGTCATCAGCGTCATGCCGCTCACAGGGTTACTGCCCACGATGGCAATCGCATTGGCAGCCACGGTGGTAAAGAGGAACGCAATCACTACAACCACGAAGAATGCAACGATGGTCTGCATCAGGTTGTGGATAACACCCACATAGAAGAACACGAATGTTACTGCAAGCGCAGCCAGCAGTGAGAACGCAAGAATCTTCATTGAGATATCCTTCTGGTGACGCTCCACCTTCTCATCCTTGTTGCCGCCCTTGAACGCCTTGCCAGCGAGACCAGCAGCATTGCGGATAACGCCCCAAGACTTGATGATGCCTATGATTCCGCTCATCGCAATACCACCGATACCAATGAAGCGTGCGCCGCCCTTGAAAATTTCCTCGGCCGACGAACCTGCGAGTTCGGGATTGGTACCCATGAGAGGAACAATAATCCACCAGATGAAAGCACTACCGGCGAAGATGATGAAGCTGTAACGCAGACCCACGATGTAGCCAAGGCCCAGCACAGCAGCGCCAGTGTTGATCTTGAACACCATCTTGAGCTTGTCGGTCATGTGCGACATTGCGGGGATAATAGATGTGGAGATATCCTCGGCCCACCATTTGAAGGTAGAGGCAAAGAAGTCATACAATCCGCCCACCAGTCCGGCGATGAGCAGCGGTTTAGCATCGCTACCGCCCTTCTGTCCGCTAATGAGCACCTGGGTAGTAGCAGTAGCCTCGGGGAAGGGGAACTTGCCGTGCATGTCGCTCACAAAGTACTTGCGGAAGGGGATGAAGAACAGGATGCCCAGCAAGCCACCAAGCAGTGAACTCAGGAACACCTCAAGGAAGTTAACAGTAATCTCAGGATACTTGGCCTGCAGGATGTAGAGCGCAGGCAGGGTGAAGATAGCACCAGCCACAACGATACCGCTGGCGGCACCGATACTCTGGATCATCACATTCTCGCCCAGCGAATCCTTGCGTTTAGTCACGCCAGCAATACCCGCTGCTATAATTGCAATGGGAATAGCCGCTTCAAACACCTGACCCACCTTGAGTCCCAAGTAGGCCGCCGCCGCACTGAAGATGACTGCCATGATGAGACCCAGCGACACCGAGTAAGGTGTAACCTCGGGGTACTGGCGGTCAGGGCGCATCACAGGAACGTACTTCTCACCCGGCTTCAACTCGCTAAACGCGTTGTCGGGCAAAGACATTTCGTCTTGTTGTTTTTTGATTTCTTCTGACATAATATTATTAGTTTATTATTCCCTATTAGTATATAAT
>JAGHSP010000209.1 GCA_018065815.1 Candidatus Sodaliphilus limicaballi
TATTGGTGTTAACGCTTGTTTCCCAGGGCGTTGCCCTGGGCTAGTAGCAACATTGCGCTTACAGCGCGCCGCCATTTCGAGACTTTTGACACACACTCTTATTGTAATAGATTCCTGTGTCTTGTTACCAGTGACTATTTTTTGCCAGTGCAGTAGTTTTTCTTTACTTCGGGGAGTTTTTCCTGAATCTGCTTGATGCGTGTTGCATCGCTGGGGTGTGAGCTCAAGAATTCGGGCACTTTGGCGCTAGAAGCAGCGCTCATCTTCTGCCAGAATGTGATAGCCACGTCGGGGTTGTAGCCAGCGATAGACATGAGCACGAGTCCCATGTAGTCGGCCTCGCTCTCGTGCTTGCGAGAGAAGGGTTGCATCACGCCATACTGGGCGCCGAGTCCATAGACTTGCTGCGCAACAGCTTGAGTAGTATTGCTCTTGCCTTGAGTGATTACACCCAGCACGTTGGCACCGGTCTGTGCAAGCATCTGCTGGCTCATGCGCTCGTTGGCGTGCTTTGCCACGGCGTGGGCAACCTCGTGTCCAAGAACCACTGCGAGTTCGTCGTCGCTGCTCACGAGTTTCATGATGCCCTCATACACCACGATTTTGCCGCCAGGCATGCACCACGCGTTCACTTCGTCGCTCTTGACCAGGTTGAACTCCCATGCGTAGTTCTTGATCTCGCTTTCCATGCCCACTGCCTTGAGATAGGCTTCGGTTGCTGCGGCGATATTCTTGCCCACGCGGGTTACTTGAGCGCTCTGGGTCTTCTGTGTAGAGACCTTGGCAGTGCTCATGAAGCTTGTGTAGCTTTGTAAACTTGACTGCAGAACCTCGCTGTCGCTCACGAGGTTGAGTTGCTTGCGTCCAGTAATGGGCACTGAACCGCAGCTAGTGAGCAGCAATGCCGCCACTGAAAGTAATGCTAAAATCTTTTTCATTATAGTGTTGTTTTTACTGATGTCATAGAGTTCCTAGATTGTCTAGAAGTTCTAGAGATTCTAGGATTTGCTGTTATTCGCTGTGTTAATGGGTTTCTACTTTTGTTGTGGGGGGGAGTGTGGTGTTGCGGGTGTCTATTGCTTGTGCTACTTTGCGTGCCAGGGCAATGAATGACTGCCCAGAGACGCTGTTTTGCAGTGTGACGGGCGTGCCGTCATCGCCGCCTCGGCAGATGCTTGCCACTAGTGGAATCTGCCCCAACAGTTCCACACCCAGAGCTTCGGCCAGGTTCTTGCCACCGTCGCGGCCGAAGATGAAGTATTGCTCGTCGGGGTGTGCGGCAGGCGTGAACCACGACATATTCTCGACGATACCCAGTACAGGCACCTTCACGTGCTCGCTCAAGAACATGTTCACTCCCTTGCGAGCATCGGCCAGAGCCACTTCCTGCGGCGTGGTGACCACAATGGCGCCAGTGATGGCAAGGGTCTGCACCAAAGTGAGGTGAATGTCGCTAGTGCCAGGAGGCATGTCGATGACAAAGTAGTCGAGTTCGCCCCAGTCACCCTCGGTGATGAGCTGCTTGAGCGCGTTGCTAGCCATGCCGCCACGCCACAGCGCAGGTTTGTCCTTGTCGATAACGAAGCCTATGGAGAGTGTCTTCACGCCATGTTTCTCGGCAGGAATGATGAGGTTGCGGTCGCCGTCGGGACGCATGTAGAGTTGCTCGTCCTCGATGCCAAGCATCTTGGGGATAGAGGGGCCGAAGATGTCGGCATCAAGCAGTCCTACCTTGTAACCAAGCTGTGCCAGCGACACCGCGAGATTGACCGAGACAGTGCTCTTGCCCACACCGCCCTTGCCCGACGAAACGCCTATGATGTTCTTCACACCAGGCAAGATGGGGTGCTCTTTCTTGGCGGGAGCCTGCTGGCGTGTTGCCGCAGTGATGTTACCCTTGATTTCCACATCAGGGCTCACGTGGGTGCTGATCGCAGCCTCGGCAGCACGCACCACGCTCTTGATGAACGGGTCGGTGGGCTTGTCAAACACGATTGAGAAAGAAACTTTGTTGCCGTCGATGCGCATATCATCGGCTATCATGCCCATTTCCACGATGTCTTTACCAGTGCCTGGATAGCGCACCGTGCGCAATGCGTCGAGTATAAGATTGGGGTATAGTGTCATAGTTTTTGCTCTTTATAAAAGTTTAAAAGTTTAAAAGTTTAAGGGGTTAAGAGTTTAAGAGGTTTTTCGATATCTCGATTTTTTGAATTATCGATATTTCGATTAAACCTTTAAACCGTTAAACTTTTAAACCTTTATTCTAAATCCTTGAAGTTCATTTGGTCGCGGTGGTAGCTGCGGTAGGTGTCGGGCTCGATTTCGATGTCGGGTTCACGTAGTTCCACGTCGTGCGGCAGGTGGAACTGGAGGTACTTGATGGTGAGTCCGCGCTCGAGCCATTGACGCTCGTAGTGTGTCTTTATCTCCAGGATGTCGTCGGCAAGGCCGCTGCTATAGAGGTTGCTTGTGTTGACTTCCACGGGGAGTTTGTTTTCCTTGATGAGAGCGTCGGTATAGGTGTAAAGGAACGGGCTGTCGGTCTTGAGATGTACCAGTCCGCCGTCCTTGAGGATGTTGCGGTAGTTCTTGAGGAAACGGGTGCCGGTGAGGCGTTTGTTCTCGTTCTTCATCTGCGGGTCGGGGAAGGTAATCCATATTTCCGAAACCTCGCCGGGTGCGAAGAGGCGGTCGATAAACTCGATGCTGGTGCGCAGGAATGCCACGTTGGTCATGTGGTCGAGTGTCACCTGCTTGGCACCGGTCCACATGCGAGCGCCCTTGATGTCCACGCCTATGTAGTTCTTGCCAGGGAAACGCTTGCCCAGTCCCACAGCATATTCACCCTTGCCGCAACCCAGCTCAAGCACTATGGGGTTGTCGTTGTGAAAATACAGTTCGTTCCAGTGTCCGCGCATGGGACAAGTGTTGTCCTTAATAACCGCAAATGGAAACTGGAACACGCAGTCCATAGTTTCCATTTCGGCAAATTTCTTTAATTTGTTTTTTCCCATTTCAGGATAGATTGTTCTAGTTGTATAGTTATTTAACTGCCACCTTGAAGCTCTTGCCGCCTATCACAACCACGTAGATGCCGGCTCCGGGCTGTGACTCGTTGCGTCCGGCAGCGAGGTTGATGGTTGTCGATGCACCGTTCATTGCAACGAGTTGTGCAGTGCAGTCTTCCTGTGCCTCGATGACGAGGGTGTTGCCAGTGGCATAAACACGGTCAATGCGAGCATTGATGTCGTCAACACCCGATGTGCTGCTCACTGTGGCTGTGGCCTCGCGGGCAAAGAGAGCTGGGTGACTGGCATCGGCCAGCACGATGTTGTTGATAGTGATGGTTCCCTCGCTGGTGAATTCTTCAGAAGCCCTCACCTTGAGCATGATCACTGCGCCATCGTTGCCAGGGATGCGCTGGTTGTTCATTGAGTAGCACACGAGTCGAGTCTCGCCGCCGTTAGTGTCACTGACGATGGCGTGGCCGCTAGTGCGTTGTGTTGTGCTCACAGCCTCGATGGTGAGCCCCTGGGGCAGAATGATGTCGCACTGCAGGGCCGAACACAGCTCGTTGTTGTCGAGGTTGAGCTCTATGTCGCGAGTCTCGCCTGGAGCGATGTCAAACGACCTGATGTTGAGAGCGTCGTTAGTATTAGGCTCGACATATATGTAGGTGTAAGGCTTGCGATTGAGGATGAAGTTGATGTCCCCGTTCACGTCGTTGATATCTACCTCTCCGTCTTGGTTGACATCGGTCTGCACGGGATAATTGGTGATAAAACCAGAAACGATGTTGGTCATGATGTTGATATCGCTCACGCTGATCATCATGTCTTCGTCGGCATCGCCTAACAGCGCTTCGTAGGACACGATGAAGTCTTGCCACTGCAATGCTTGGGCATAGTCGTTGGCACAGCCCTTGGTTGTGACCAGGCGCACTGTGGCTTGGTCAACACCAGCCCACACATTCTGACCCAGCGCAGGCACTGTGGTGGGGAGGGCGGTGATGAGTTTGAGCCCGATCATTCCTGCCATTGCCTCGTCGCCGATTGATGCGACAGACGATGGAATGACGAGTGTTTCCACTCGAGGGGTATTGTAGAGGGCATAGTTGCCTATGCTCTTGACGTTGCCCAGGTTGATAGAATCGAGCATCGCATTGCCAGCAAAGGTGAAGTCACCTACGTGGTCGAGTCCTGCGGGCAGAGATGCCGAGTTGAGTCGCTGGTTGTAGATGAATGCGCCCTTGCCCAGGTGATTGAGCGACGCGGGGAATGTCGCGCTAGTGACTTGGCTCAACGTATAAGCCCAGTCGCCTATCGACTTGAGGTTCTTGTATTGAGTGAGGTCGAGCACGGTGAGTGCAGTTCCTGCAAATGCCGAGTTGCCTATGGCTGTGAGGTTGTCGCCCAGGTTTACTTGTGTGAGAGCCTGACAGTCGAGAAAAGCCTCGTCGCCGATGGTGAGTTCCTGTGCCGGAGCACCGCTTGCGGCAACGTCTACGGTAGCGAGACGGGTGCAACGAGAGAAGGCCCCCTGCCCCACTGTGGCCAGGCTAGCGGGAAGCGTCACGTTCTCGAGCGAAGTGCAGGCGCTGAACGCATATTCGCCCACGTTGACCAGTGCATCACTCATTGTGACGGTGCTCAACGATGGACATGCAGCAAGTGCCGCCGACCCTAGCGATGTGGCGCTGTGAGGCAGCGTCACTGTGGTGAGTTGAGGCATTCCGGCGAGAGCCATTGTGGGAACCACGCTGGCTGCATAAGAATACTCGTTGCCAAAGACGGGTGCGCTCAAGTTTTCATAGGCCTGGATAGTTACAGCGCTCAAGTCGAGGGTTTCGATGTTGCGCAGGCTGGTAGAGATGAACTTGAAGTCACGTGCGTCCATGCTGCCTGTGAGTGTGAGCGATGTGATGTTGTGGTCGGTCACCAGGTGACCGAGTCGGCCAGGTTGACATTCAATCTGGGCGTTGCTGCAAAGTGCTGTTGCTGCGGCTGCGAGCAGGAAATATAATTTGCGCATAATTTTCTAATTGCCGTGTGGTGGTTTTTGTGTATAATTAAGTATCAAACAGTGGCTTTACTTAACAGCCACTTTGTAGCTGTTGCCGTTGAGCACAACCACGTAGATGCCTGCTGGCACTGCGACTTGTGTGCGTCCGCCAGCTGCTGTGATTTCTTGCGATGATCCGTTTGTTGCGACAATCTGTGCCGCAGCACCGGTTGCGGTCTCGATGATGATGCTGCCGCTCTGGGCAAACACCTTGTCGTTGTTGTAGCCCAGGTCGTTGACGCCAGTGGTGCCGCTCACCATTGCATAGCTATCGGTACCCATGAAGCGTTCGCTCTGTGCGGTAGTGAAGATGATGTTGCTGATGCTGATATCACCCTGCACGTCCTGGGTGGCTTTGACCTGGATTTTGATGATGGCACCCTCGTTGCCGCTGATGGGCGCGAGTGAGTTAGAGTATCCCATGATGCGGTCTTGACGGCTGCTCATCATGAAGCTGTGCTTGATGCCGCGAGCTGTGCCCGAGATGCTGCCGGGCACTATTTCAAGGCCTTGGGGCATGTCGATGTCGAACTGCAGAGCACTGTAGCTGCGCGCATTAGTGAGATTGATTTCAATCTCGCGGGTTTCGCCGCTAGCGATAGAGAAGTCGTCGATAGTGATGCCGTCGGTGGTGATGTTGCCTTGCGAAGCCTTGTGGCCCTTTACCTTGCGGATATACTCGTGGCGTCCCTCAAGAACGAAAAGTACCAGAGCGTTGATGTCGGTGATGTCGATGACTCCGTCGTGGTTGATGTCGGCGGCTTCGAGGTCAAACGGGACAACCTCGTTTCCAAGTACGTGCGACACGATGGCGTTTACGTCGGTGACATCAATGTCGCCGTCCATGTTCACGTCACCCACGAGGTAGTTGCGCAGGATGTGGAATTCCTTCCACTGGTCAACAGCCGCATAGAGGTCGGCGATGTCGTTGTCGGCGGTGTTAAGCATGACCGCGCTCTGCATGATTCCTGCCCACACGCTGTCGCCAAGTTCGGGAACCACTGCGGGAGCGGCGTTGACGGTGTCGAGCTTTGTCATTCCAGCCATTGCCCAGCTGCCCAGATAGCTCACGGCAGCAGGAATGGTGAACACCGAGATTGCCGAGTCGTTGTAGAACGCGTAGTTGCCCACGCCTTCCACGTCCTCGCTCAACGCAAATTTGCCATTGAGCGCAGCTCCGGCAAATGCATAGTCGGGGACAATGGTGATGCCCTGTGGCAGGGTTGCGGTAGTGAGTGAGGGTGTGTAATAGAACGCGCCCTGGCCTATCGTGCCTACCGACTGGGGCAAGTTGGCTGCCTGGAGACCAGCTCCGGCAAACGCCCAGGCTCCTATGCTCTCGAGATTAGCAAGCTTGTTGAGATCAAATCCTTGTGCGCTAGCACCGATAAAAGCCTCGGCATCAATAACCTGGATGTTATTGTCCTCGCCCACTGTGATTTCGTTGAGCGCCGTGCATCCGTTGAAAGCGCCGCGTCCTATGGTTGTGACGTTGCTGCCAAGTGTGAGTTGGCTCAAGGCAGCGGTTCCGAAGAAAGCATAATCGGGGATTACATTCACGCTGATTGTAGCCGACTGGAGCGCAGCGCAGCGTGCAAATGCGCTCTCGCCAATGCTTGTGACGCTTTGAGGCAGCGTGATTGACTCGATGCCGCTTCCGCTCAATGCGTAGCTGCCGATGGTAGTCAGCGACTCGGGGAGTTCCACTTGCTTGAGGTTAGCGCAACCGGCAAGCGATGCATGTCCAAGTGACTTGAGACCCTGGGGCAGGACGATTGAACTTATTTCAGACCCCATGAGAACGGTTGCGGGAAGCTCGTCGGCAGGGAAGGTGAAGAATGTGCCCACCAGCGGTTTGTTGGCATTGGCATATCCCACGATTTGCACTTGACTCAAATCCAGCTCGTTGAGGCCAACAAGACTATCAGCAATGAACTTAAAGTCGCGTGCGTCCATGCTGCCTGTGACCGTGAGAGAAGTGATCGAACGGTCGGTAGTGAGAGACTCTAAAGAACCGGCAGTGTTGTCGATGACTGTAGCGTGAGCCGACATGCCCATGAGCACAACAAGAAGTGATATAAATAGTGTTCGCATAATATTTCTGTTTTAACCACAAAAGTACTCATAATAATTGGATTATGCAAATTAATTGCTCACTAATGCACGGCTATTGCATCAAAAAAATAGTATTCTGTCCGAAAGGACAGTACCTGCGATAACCGTGTAGGTGCGCAGCGAGCAAAGCTCCAAGAGCCTGCACGGGAAAAAGCCATCCTAAACTGCGTCAGGAAGACACAAATGCACTCAACTTTAGCATGTGAAACCATTTGAGTCTCACCTATTTGCTCCGATTAGCGTCCTGCTGGACGCGGTGCGTGTTGCATTTCTTCCCCCTCCGCCACTTCGAATGTTGGCAAAGGTTCGCTATCCGCGGCACCGGCTTCGCCGACTTACCGCTGCTCACTTTGCCGAGCTCGCTTCGCTCGGTTCGGTGACTTTACCCCG
>JAGHSP010000374.1 GCA_018065815.1 Candidatus Sodaliphilus limicaballi
TATTGGTGTTAACGCTTGTTTCCCAGGGCGTTGCCCTGGGCTAGTAGCAACATTGCGCTTACAGCGCGCCGCCATTTCGAGACTTTTGACACACACTCTTAACCAAAGTAACGACCTCGTTGAGGTCTGTGTTTAGTTTGTACGACCCCGTTGGGGACGCGGTTAGTGTATCCTTACCCCGCAGGTCTCCGACCAGCGGTTAACCATAGTAACGACATCGTTGAGGTCTGAGGTTGCCCTCCGCACTATGTAACGTAGAGCTCAAGAACTATACAGTCAACACAGCACGAATGCTAGTTGATTTGCTACAATTACTTCGACTTGCGAAAGTTGGGTTACATTTCTTATTGCTCGATGAATTGGAATTTGTTGCCGTCGAAGAGGCCTTTGTCGGTGAGTTTAATTTGTGGAATCACGGGCAGTGCCATGAAGCCTAGGGTGATGAAAGGCGAGTTGAACGGGCAGCCGGCGTCTTTCACTATTTTCTCGAGACGCTGGTTGCGCACGGCAAGTTCGTAGCCGCACAGCATCGACATGAGTCCGCCAATGGGCAACGGCAGCTGGTCGCTGTTGTAACCGTCGGTCACAGCAATGCCGCCAGTCATTTCTATCACCTTGTTGATAGTCTGCACTAGGTACTTGTCGTCGGAGCCCACGGCAATGATGTTGTGGCAGTCGTGAGCGATGCTCTGTGCAAATGCACCCTTCTTGATGCCAAATCCCTTGATGTAGGCCACCACAGGTTTAGCACCGGGGGTGTATCGGTCAAGAACCACCATCTTCTGCACATCGCTGGTCACAGCACCCACCTCGTGGGTAGTGAGCAACGAGCCGTCGGTTGCCACGATGATGTGTTCCTCGGCACTAGGCGTGCGGGCAATGTCATCCTCGGTGATCATCGAAGCATTGAACTTGTTCACGTTCTCATCGTTCATGATTTCAGCAAGCTCCACCGAGTGGTCGTTGAGCAGTGACGAGATAAACAAGCCGGTAGATGAATAGATATTCACGCCATCGACATAGGTGTCGAGCACACGGAAATTGGGCGTGAGGTCGGTGACAGAAATGAAGTCGGCCACGTCGCCCACTTGCAGCAGTCCCGTGGGGATATTGTAATGGCGCATGGGAGTGGCGCAAGCAGCGGTGAGGATGTCCATGATGTCGTAGCCATCGGCGATTGCGCGGCGCACGATGCGGTCGATGTGGCTGTTGATGAAGTCGGTGGGATGGCTGTCGTCGGTGCAGAACATCACCTGATCGGGAGCCTCGGCGATGAGCGGAGCCAGGGCGTTATAGTCCTTGGCAGCCGATCCCTGGCGTATCTGCACTATCATGCCGCACTTCACTGCGTCGCGTCCCTCGTCCAGCGTCGTGCACTCGTGGTCGGTGGTAATGCCTGCGTCGGCATACTGCTTGCGCACCTCGCCCAGCAATCCTGGGGCATGTCCGTCAACAGGCTTGCCGCATGCAAGCGAAGCCTTGATCTTGGCCATCACCTGCGGGTCACCCCCCAGCACACCGGGGAAATTCATCATCTCGGCCAGGAAATAAATGTCGTCACGCTTTATCAACTGGGCCACAGCGTCGGCATCGAGAGTGTAGCCCGAGGTCTCAATCTCAGGATTGCACGAAGGCACGCACGAGGGCACGCCGAAGGCAAACCTGAACCTAGCCAGATGCCCTAGCGAACACATCATCTCGACACCCGCCTTACCCAGCACATTGGCTATCTCATGGGGGTCGCACACTGCGCCCACAGTGCCGTGGCAAGAAGCAATGCGAGCGAACTCGGGAGGAGTCATCATCGAGCTCTCCACGTGCACGTGAGAGTCGATGAAACCGGGAAGGTAGTAAGGAGCATCGGCGGCAACCTCGCACTCCTCTATCGAGGCAATGCGACCTTGCTCAACGGTGAAGCTGCCATCAAACATGCGACGGCCCACCACGTCAATTATGTGGCCTGTATAAGTAGCGTTAGTACTATCTAGATT
>JAGHSP010000309.1 GCA_018065815.1 Candidatus Sodaliphilus limicaballi
TGCGTGTCGGCTTTCAGCCTCTAATTGTTAATATATTTTCAATGAAAAAAATCAGTGAGTTCAGTGAGATCCGCGCGGGGAGTTCTATTGCTGAATAGCTACACAAGGGGAGTGAAATTGTTAAATTATGCTACCCCTACATTAAATTTATGTAAAATTCATTATCTTTGCAAATTGGAAAATAATAAAATGCTAATAATATGAAGAAATTACTTTCACTTTTGCTTTTTGTTGCAATGAGCATGCCCTTGTGGGGCGTGACTTATGTTGCGGACAACCTGCTCTATGAGCAAGTCACATCGCCGTCGGGTTCTACTCCCGGCACTGTGAAGTGTACAGGCTTCAACATGACTCCGAGCACTAACACGGCGCTCAATATCCCTTACATGATTACCGTCAACGGCTACTCGTACTATGTGAACACGATTGCCAGTAATGCATTCAATGGCAAAACCATGATTACCAGCGTGCGTCTGAACTACGGAATCAAGGAAATCGAGGCCGATGCCTTCAAGAACTGTACTTCACTTACCAGCGTGCGCCTGCCGAGTTCAATGGAGTATATCTACTCTAACGCTTTCGGAGGCTGTACTGCGCTCACCAGCGTTTATTTTGCAAGTTCAACAGGCAAACTGAAAGGCTACTCCGCGTCGGCTTTCCCTGCAAGCACCAAGTGCACGCTGTATGTTCCGAGAACTTTACTAAATCCCGATGACATGCGTGCCCAGAGTATATGGGGAACTGATAAATTCAAGACTATTACAGTGACAGGCTATGCCTACGATATCTACATGACCGACGGTACAATGGCAGTGGTTACCAAGCCCTCTACAAGCACGAGCGTTGACCACGAGTGTACTATCATCGGCTTCAACAAGAACGGCGGTAATACCGGCGTGGCCGAGGGTATCTATCGCCCATCCAATTATCGCACCAAGCCGTCAAACCAGGACCGCTACTTCAAGTATGTGGCAGTGGCCGATTTCGCATTTGACCGTAATACCGACCTCACCCAGCTCGACCTGTCTAATCTCACTGCCATTACAAGTTATGGAGTTTACATGGCAAGGAGTGCCACTAATCTCACATCGGCACGATTGTCTAAGGGCGCGCTTAGTGGCAACGCATTTACTGGTTGCTCTAAGTTGAGCAGTCTTGACCTGGGTAGCGTGACAAGCATCGGCAGCTTTGAGTTTACAGAATGCACAAGCCTCAAGCAGCTCAACATTCCTGCAACAGTAACATCTATTGCAGCAAGTTTTGTAGATGATTGCTCGGCACTCGAGGATATCAAGGTGGCATCGGGCAACCCTAACTATGAGTCTCATTCAAGTGCGCTCTACACCAAGGGCCAGAAAAATCTCATCAAGGTCCCCGAGGGATACGAGTTCTCGGCCTACGAGACATCGCCCTTGTGCGAGGTCATTGAGCGTGACGCATTCCGCAAGGTGCCTGAGATTCAGAATATCAGGGTTACTTATGGCTGTAAGACAATCAAACAAGCGTTCAACATGTGTAGCGCACTCAAGGTGGTAGAGATTCCCTCGTCGGTACAGTCGATGCACTCTAACACATTCAATGGTTGTACAGCACTTACCGACTTGTATGTCAACCTGAATACAAACTATATCCCCACCATCACCAAGACTGCGTTCCTGCAAGGCTGCGCCAACCCCAACCTGTATGTGCAGCGTGGCAAGGAGTCGACCTTCCAGTCTAAGGGCTGGACAGGCTTCAAGAGCTACAACCAGGACGGCATTGTGCCCGCCGACTACCGCAACGGCGCCCTGGGTTACACCGTGAAGCAGGCAGGTGCAGTAACCGTGAACGGATTGAAATTCACTGGCGGCACTTGTAAACTGGTGCGCCGCACGCGTAACTCGCTTTCGGGCACTGTCAATGTACCCGGATATGTCTATATAGGCAGCAAGGACTACGTTGTCGATGAGATTGCCGAGGAAGCGTTCAGCAATACATCGTCATTCTCAATCACTGGCTGCGACTATGTCACTACCGTGGGTTACAAGGCATTCGACAGCCAGCCCCTCACCAGCATCCAGCTGCCCCGCGTCATCTCTATCGGCATGAACGCCTTTAACAACTGTACCTCACTGCGCACAGTGACCTGGGGTGCCGACCTCAAGGAAATCAGAGCATACGCCTTCCGCAGCTGTCCCATCACTAACGACATCATCCTCCCCGTGGGCTTCACCAGCCTGGGCGATAACGCCTTGTCTGGTGCCAAGAGCAAGAGGATATTCGTTCCCAGCACTGCCACCGACATTGTTCCCCGCTCGTTCTACGGCATGCCGTCGCTCACTGAGCTCGTCCTCAACAACAGCGCTGCTAACAAATTGAGCATGGTGCTCACAGGCGTTCCCACTACATGTATCGTGAGAGTTCCCGTTGAC
>JAGHSP010000217.1 GCA_018065815.1 Candidatus Sodaliphilus limicaballi
GAATAAGCATAAAATAAAAAAATATTGTTTTTTATACTTCTATCCCATAGAGGCATAGAAGTACACAGGGAATATTATCATCTAGGAAATATTATTTCCGGGCGGTGTAGATGCTGCATGTGCCCAGTGTGAGCGTGCGCACGTGGCAGTCGCTGAACCCTGCGCGGCGCATGATGTCGAGCATGTCGTTGCCTTGCGGCACTGCTGCGATGCTCTCGGGCAGATAGCGGTAGGCGCTCTTGTCGTGCGATTTGAGCGAGCCTATGAAGGGTATCACGTGTAGTGTGTACAAGTCGTAGAACCAGCGTGTGAACGGGTTTTGCGGCGTGGACAGTTCCACCACGCACAGCATGCCGCCTGGTGCGAGCACGCGGTGCATCTCGCGGTAGCCCTGCTCGATGTGCTCGAAGTTACGCACGCCGAATGCCACTGTGACTGCGTCAAACGACTGGTCGTCATATTTCAACTTTAAGCAGTCGCCTTGCTCAAAAGCAATCACACTCTCAAGCCCACGGCTATTGACCTTGCGACGTGCCACCTCAAGCATTCCATCGCTCAAGTCCATGCCAGTGACTTGCTGTGGCTTGATGTCTTGGTAGAGTTTAATGGCAAAGTCGCCAGTACCTGTTGCCACATCGAGTATGCGCCTTGGCGCGGTAGCCTTGACCATCTTCACTGCCACCTTGCGCCACCACTTGTCGATGCCCATGGTCATGGCGCGGTTCATGAAATCATAGGCTGGTGCGATAGAGTCAAACATCTGTCGCACCTGCCCAGTCTTGTCGCCCTCATTGCCATAGGGCTTGATATGTTCTACTTTGTTGCTCAATTTATTTTTGTGCTAAGTATTCGCTCACGTTCTTCTCGATGCGGGCGTTGAGGTCCACGTCGTCGGGAGTGCGGTTGAACTTGGTTCCGGTAATTTCCTCATAGAGTTCGATGTAGCGCGCTGCCACGCTCTCGCAGTATTCATCGGTCATTTCAGGAACTTGCTGTCCTTCCTTGCCCATGAAGCCGTTGTCGATGAGCCACTGGCGCACGAACTCCTTTGAGAGCTGTTTCTGGGCTTCGCCTTTCTCGAAGCGCTCCTCAAAGCCGTCGGCATAGAAGTAGCGGCTCGAGTCGGGGGTGTGGATCTCGTCCATCAAGATCACCTTGCCGTCGCGCTTGCCAAACTCATACTTGGTGTCCACCAGGATGAGGCCTTGCTTGGCGGCAATCTCGCTGCCGCGTGCAAAGAGGGCGCGTGTGTATTGCTCTACCACCTTGTAGTCCTCCTCGCTGATGAGTCTCTGCGCGATGATTTCCTCGCGAGAGATGTTCTCGTCGTGTCCTGCCTCGGCCTTGGTGGTGGGGGTGATGATGGGCTCGGGGAAACGCTCGTTCTCACGCATGCCGTCGGGCAGCTTCACACCGCACAACTCGCGGCAGCCGTTCTTGTACTCGCGCCATGCACTGCCGGTGAGATAGCCGCGAATGATCATCTCCACGGGGAAACTCTCGCACTTGAGACCCACGGTGACCATGGGGTCGGGGGTAGCGAGTTTCCAGTTAGGAACGATGTCGGATGTTGCATCAAGGAAACTGGCGGCAATCTGGTTGAGAACTTGTCCCTTGCCGGGGATGCCCTTGGGCAGGATCACGTCAAAAGCGCTGATGCGGTCGGTTGCGACCATCACCAGGATGTCGTCGTTGATGTTGTACACATCGCGCACCTTGCCGTGATAGACGCTGCGCTGTCCCTCGAAATTGAAATCGGTGTGAACTAATGTTTTAGCCATTGTTTAATTAATATTTGGAGTTAAAAAATCAACTTTCAGCTTGTTGGTCACCGTTAGCCTCGGCGGGATTGCCCTCGTCGTCGAGCAGTCCGGCCTTGCGCAAGGCGTCGTGCTTCTCATAGGCCTCGACGATGCGTTGCACGAGGTGGTGGCGCACGATGTCTTTCTTTTCAAATTCCACCTTGCCTATTCCCTTGACGTTGCCTAGCACTCGCAGCGCATGGATGAGACCGCTCTGCACGGTGCGAGGCAGGTCAATCTGCGTGGTGTCGCCGGTGACTATCATCTTCGACCCCATGCCCAGGCGGGTGAGGAACATCTTGATTTGGTGAGTGGTGGTGTTCTGCGCCTCATCGAGCACGATGATGGCGTCGTTGAGCGTGCGTCCGCGCATGAATGCTAGCGGTGCGATCTGGATCACGTTAGTGTCCATGTATTCCTTGAGTTTGGGTGCCGGAATCATGTCCTCGAGCGCATCGTAGAGCGGCTGCAGGTAGGGGTCGATCTTGTCCTTCATGTCGCCGGGCAGGAAACCTAGTTTCTCGCCGGCCTCGACAGCGGGGCGAGAGAGGATGATCTTGCGTGCCTCGCGGTTCTTGAGCGCTCGCACTGCCAGTGCCACGGCGAGGTAGGTCTTGCCGGTGCCGGCAGGACCCAGGGCAAAGGTCAGGTCGTTGTTGCCAAATGTCTTGACCAGCAACTGCTGGTTGGGGGTGCGGCCGCTGATGGGCTTGCCGTTGACGCCATATATGATCACATCGTCCATCTTGAGCTCCTTGGGAGGGAGGCCCTTGATGGTGTCGATGATTACTTCCTCGGTGAGTTTGTTGTATTTCTCGCAGTACAGTTCAAGCTCCTTGATGTTTTTCTCGAAAAGCGCGGTCTCGTCTTCATCGCCAATGACGGTGATGACGCTGCCGCGGGCTGCCATGCGCAACTTGGGGAACAGGTTGCGTATGAGCGAAATGTTAGAGTTGTTGACACCATAGAAAGTAACGGGGTCAACTCGGTCAATAATTATGTGCCGTTCAATCATTCCTTGTATCAATACAGGTTTCAGTTTGCAAAATTAATACTTTTTACTCATTTATTCAAATATACTCGCAACTATACGCCAATGGAGTTTTTTGCAGACTCCCCGCGCAGATTTCACGGATCTCGAATATTATTGAAGAAATATATATAAAAATTCATCTGTGAGATCTGCGCGGGGAACCACAACTGAACACCTATAATCTACTCGCGGTAGTAAACGCGTTTCACGCGTGGCGACACGCTGGTGAGTATCTCATAGGGTATGGTGCCGCGTGCGTCGCTCAATTCCTCCACGGGGATGTGGTTGCCGAATATTTCCACGATGTCGCCCACCTTGCAGTTGGTGCCGGTGATATCGATCATCACAGCGTCCATGCACACGTTACCCACTGTGGGGCAACGCTGTCCGCCCGCCCACATGCTGGTGTTGCCGCCTCCGCAGTGGCGGTCCAGTCCGTCGGCATAACCGATGGTCACGGTGGCGATGCGCGAGTCGCGCTTGAGCACGCCGCGGCGGCCATATCCCACCGTTGTGCCTGCGGGCCACTCCTTGATGCTGATGATCACCGATTTGAGCGATGACACGGGCAGGAGTGCGTCCTCGCTGCCGTCAAAGACGGTCTTGATTCCATACAGGCCGATGCCTATGCGCACCATGTCGAGCTGGTATTGCGGGAAACGCACGATGCCGCTGGTGTTGAGTATGTGTCGCAGCAGGTGATGGTCGCAGTGCGATTGCAGCAGTTCCACGCAGCGGGTGAAGTATTCTATCTGTTGCAGTGTGTAGTCGTCTTGCTCGGGTTCGTCGGCGACGCACAGGTGAGAGAATACCGATGCCGGGCGCAGCACGTCCTGGCTGCCTAGCAGCTCGATGAGGGCTGGCAGTTGCTCGAGTGTGAAGCCCAAGCGGTGCATGCCGATGTCTATCTTGATGTGCACAGCGTGGTTTTTCACTCCGCAGCGGGTGCCTTCCTTGATGAGTTCGCGACATTCCTCCAGGCTATAAACCTCGGGCTCGAGGTTGTAGCGGAACATCGCCTTGTAGTTGACCACCGAGGGGTTGAGCACGATGATGGGCATCGTGATGCCTGCCTCGCGCAGTTCCACGCCCTCGTCCTGCACTGCCACGGCGAGATAGTCGGCACCGCGGTCCTGGAGTGTCTTGGCAATCTCATAGGAGCCTGCGCCGTAGCCCGAGGCCTTGACCATAGCAACGGTCTTGGTCGTGGGGTTGACTTTTGACTTGAAGAACTTGAAATTGTGGG
Organism: Candidatus Sodaliphilus limicaballi; assembly: GCA_018065815.1. Classification (GTDB taxonomy): domain Bacteria; phylum Bacteroidota; class Bacteroidia; order Bacteroidales; family Muribaculaceae; genus Sodaliphilus; species Sodaliphilus limicaballi. Next base: position 4,082 of record JAGHSP010000217.1, read on the forward strand.
CAAGCGCATTGAGGTCCACTTCTTCGACCGTCTGGTGGCGTTTCACCTCAAGCAAGTCGAGAATCAGCTCGAAGTCATAGCCCGGAGCGCCTTTCACAAGCACGGTCTCGTCTTCAAAGTCGCCCTGGCTCAGAGCATCGAGAAACTGCGCTGTGTTTTCAAAGAAACGTGCGTTGATGCCGCCAAACATGCTTGCATGGCTGCACATGGCGGGACCCACGCCCAGCAGGCGCGATACCTTGCGCCCAGCCAAGCATTGTGCCACGTGGGCGTATGCCTCATCGTCGCCGTCGTCAAGGTCGCTCATGATGATGGTGTTAGGCCTTGAACCTGTGCGGCGTGCCACAAAGTCGAGAGCAGGAGCCAGCGAGTTGCTGTCGCTCGAGTAGCCGTCGGCAATGACGGTGCAGTTGTTCACGCCCTCAATCACGTTGATGCGGGTTGCCACAGGGGTGAGGCGCGCCATGCGCTCGGCGATGACGTCGGGGGCAATGCCCAGCGCCAGCATCACGCCCAGGCAAGTGATAGCATTCTCTATATCGACCGGAGCCGTGAATGGCACCGTTGCCTGGTAGCGGCATCCGTCGTGAGTGTAATGTATGGTAGAACCCTCCACCTTCACGTCAAGGGGGAGGTCTTTGTGTAATCGTTGTTTGATTCGCTCGTCATCACCGCAGTAGATGCACTTGCCGCACCCCTCGAGTATCAAGGTCTTCTCGTTGATTTTCTCCTCCATCGACTCAAAACCCTCGTCATGCTCGTCGCCCACATTGGTGATGACGCCCATGGTGGGTTTTATCATCTCGTGCAGTGCTGCCATCTCGCGTGTTGTCGAAATGCCGGCTTCGATGATGGCAAGGGTGGTGTCGTCGTTGATGTTCCACAGCGACAGTGCCACGCCTATCTGCGAGTTGTAGCTGCGGGGCGAGCGCACGATGCGGTAGTCGGCTGCGAGCAGCTGGTTGAGCCACTCCTTGACCCGGGTCTTGCCGCGGCTGCCGGTGATGGCTATCACTTCAAGGTCGTTGAAGCGGCGGCGGTGGTGGCCTGCCAGCCTCTGCAACGCGGCCAGCGTGTTGGCTGTCACGATGTAGTTGGCGTCGTCGTGCACCTCGATGCCCTCGAGCGTATCTACTACATAGTTCCTCACGCCTTGTGCATAGAGTCCTGATATATACTGGTGCCCGTCGCCCATGCCAGTGCGCATGGCAAAGAAGATGGTCTCGCCCGGCTGTGTGAGCGAGCGGGAGTCGGTGAGCAGCGTGCTCACCGTGGCATGCGGGTTGTTGAGCACTGTGGCACGGCTGTCGATCACTTGTGCTATGTCGCTAATGGAGTATTTCATCTGTCAGTCAATGAGGTTCTTGATTTCACGTATGTTCTCGATATAGGGGTATTCCTTCACCAGGTTCCCCACCACCACGCGGGTGTCGGCGTTGAAGCGGTCCACCACCTCCTTGTTCTTGCTCATGGGGCGGTGCATGATTCGTTTCATCACGCGCTCGCAGCGAGCCACAGCCTGTGCCGCCCGGTCGTCGAGGTAGGTGGCCTGGAACGTCTGCCAGATGTATTCCACTGCCACGTCGCTGGGGTGAACCATGTCGGTGGCATAGAATCGGTAGTCGCGCAGGTCGTCCATCACAATCTCATAGGCAGGGAAATACTCGGTGTAGTCCTTGTGGGCGTTGATCACGTTGTTCACCGCCACTCGCAGCATTGCTTTGCTCAGCGAGTTGGTGTCGAGTCCGTCGGCAATGTGGCGTATGGGGCTTATGGTGAACACGATCTGCAGCTCGGGGTTATATCCGTGCAGAGCCTCGACCGTCTCGTTCAAGGCTTGTGTGATCTCATGCACGCTAGCCATCTCGCGTGAGAACTCGTGCTGCGGCACCTTGTGGCAGTTGCTCACCACCTCGCCGGTAGAGAGCAGGCGATAGACCACCGCTGTGCCCAGGGTGATGATGACCATGCGGCACGATTTTAGCGCCTCGTGGGCCTGCGCGATGTTGCTGTTCATCAGGTCTAGCGCGTCGTCCTTGCTGCTCATCGAGTAACGCGAGTGGAAAGCAAAGCTGTTCCACACGCCGCTCTGCAGGAACAGCGTCATGCCGGCAATGCGTTCGCCGGTGATGATGCGTTTCACGCTCGATGCTATGCTCAGCGGGTTGTAAATGGGGCCGAAGGGGTTGACCGTGGCATGCATCATGCCCTCGCGCATTTTCTCGCCTATGTTGTCGCTGAAACAGGAGCCCAGCAGCATCACGGCATCACTGTGACGCAGCTTCAGCCTGTTCTCAGGCGGTTTGATTTCGGTTCTGAAATTCATACTTGTTGCAATGAGTTGTTGCTATAACCCACAAAGTTAATATTTTTTTGTGAAATAAGAAAAATGAACGATGAAAAAACGAAAAACGAAATTCTCGTTTGCGACTTCCCGACCTCTCCCACAGAGACACAGAGGGCACAGAGAGGAAAAAGCGACCGAAATATTAATTTAACATGTTTCGCAAGTTGTAATTTGCTGTCTTGTACATGAATAAAGTATTAATCGCACCGATAGGTGCGTGGTCGCACGAAGTGCGACTATCAATAACCGGGGGTGAAATGAGCGTAGCGAACGTGTGTCAAAATGCGAAATCAACTTGAGGTAGGGACGACACTCCCGTGTCGTCCGCACGCTCGGAACGAGCGTAAGGCATTACACAATTACCTGAATATAAGCGTTCTAAGAACGCTGCGGACGATACAGGAGTATCGTCCCTACATGCTCTTGTTTTTGCATTGTTATCCCGGGAAAGACACTACCAAAGCGCATTTTGACACGCCCTCTAATCGGAGCAAACAGGTGAAACTCAAATGGTTCCACATGCTAAAGTTGAGTAAATAGCACCCATCTTAATATAATCTC
>JAGHSP010000244.1 GCA_018065815.1 Candidatus Sodaliphilus limicaballi
ATATAGAAATGTGTAGATACTAATTATTGTAAAATGAAACATAAATTATTACTCTCGACAGTTTTAGTCGGTTCGGTTCTTTTGGCAACTGCTGCAAAGGATCCCGTGTTGATGAAAATTAATGGTAAGGATGTTAAACTCTCTGAGTTTGAGTATTTGTATAATAAAAACAGCAAGCAACAGGTTGAAAAAGAAACTCTCGACCAGTATGTTGATCGCTTTATAACATACAAACTTAAAGTTACTGATGCCGAGGCTGCCAAGTTAGATACTCTGCCTTCATTCAAGAAAGAGCTTGACGGTTATCGTGACGAAATGGTTCGTCCTTTCCTTGAAGACACTACCGTTAAAGAGCGTCTTGTGAGAGAAGCTTATGAACGTTTCACAAAGAATGTAGATGTTGACCACCTGATGCTTTCTTTGGGAAAAGATTATGCCGACAACAAGAAGCAACTCGCGCTGGCCGATAGCTTGCGCACAGTACTCAAGAATGGAGCCGTGTGGGACTCTGTTGCAGCAAAGTACACAATCGATCCGTCGTTTGCCCGCAACAGCGGTCACTATGGTTTCATCAGGGCTGGGCAGTTCCCTTATTCATTTGAATATGGTGTTTACAACACACCTGTTGGCGAGATAAGCCAGCCCATCCGCACAGATTTTGGTATCCATCTGGTAAGAGTCAACGCTATTCGCGATGACGAAGGTACAGTGCGTGCTCGCCACATCTTGCGACTTTTCCCTCGCACACACAAACCTACCGACGAGGAGAAGCAAGCAGTTAAGCAGAAGATAGATTCAATTTTCGAGTTGGTAAAAGCTGGCGGCAACTTTGAGGAACTTGCAAAGCAATATTCTGAAGATCCCGGTTCGGCCAAGCGTGGTGGTGACCTTGGTTTCTTCAGCCGTGGTCAGATGGTGCCCCAGTTCGACAAGGTTTCTTTTACTTTGAAGAATGGCGAGATTTCAGAGCCTTTTGAAACATCTTATGGTTACCACATCGTGCAGCGTCTTGAGAACAAGGGTTTCATGCCCCTTGAGGAAGCACGTCCCCGCATCGAGAAAGCAATCAGCATGGATGAGCGTGCCAAGATGCCTCAAATGGTTAAGTTAGCAGAGGCTAAAAAGCAATACAACTACCAAGTGAACCCCAAACTCGAGAAGCACATTGAAGATGCAATCAAGGCAAATGGCGGATATGACTCTACTCTCGTAGCTACATTGCGCAGTGATAATTTCCCCGCATTTACTTATGCTAATGAAGCAACACCCGTATCGGTTATTGCTGCTAAACTTAACCCCAAGACAAAACTCAATGATGAATCGGCTAAGGGTTATTTCATGTCACTTATAGGTGATATCGCTGATGCACAGGTCATGAAATATTACACAGACAACTTGATCAACGACAACACCGAGTTCCGCAATCTCCTTAATGAGTATCGTGATGGCATGCTGTTGTTCGAGATTAGCAATCGTAAAGTATGGGAGGGTGCAGGCAAAGACACTACCGGACTGAAGAATTACTTTGAGCAGAACCGTGCTAAATATACATGGAGCGAACCCCACTTCAAGGGTATCATTTTGAGTGCCAAGGGTGACTCTATCTTGGACGCTGTCAAGGCTGATATCTTAAAAGTAGGTCATGTTGATTCACTTCCTACTTACCTCCACAAGAAGTATAGCAACTCAATTAAGATGGAGCGCATGGTTGTTGTTAAGGGTGAGAACCAACTTGCCGATTTCCTCTGCTTCAACGGTCCCGCGATTCCCGAAACTGCTAAATACAACAGGGCTATTATTCTTGAAGGCGGACTCATTAACGCTCCTGAAGTATATACCGACGTAAAGGGTCAGCTCACCAGCGATTATCAAGATGTCCTCGAAAAACAGTGGGTTGAAGAACTCAAGGCTAAATATCCCGTTGTAGTTGATAAGCGAGTATTGAAAAAGCTCAGGTGATATTATTGTAACCTATCATAGATTTCGGTTGGCCGAGACAAGTGTACAGCTTGTCTCGGCCGATTTTTTATTGACATTTTAACATGGTTAATAAACTTTTAATAAAATAGATTTTGAAAAGTGCCGAAAAATAGTGAACTTTGCATATTATTTGCGATAAAGTGCGCTTTTGCATTTTACAATGAGTTTTAGAAAAATATAAGTTTATGAAAATAAAATTTCTTTTAGCATGCTGCGTAGCATTGCTTTCTGTTAATTCCTTCGCGCAAAACAATGTTGCAGAGGAAATTGCATGGGTAGTGGGTGACGAACCAATCTTCAAGAGTGATATCGAAGAACAGTATCTTAATCTTCAATCGGAGCGTGCTGCTATTGATGGTAATCCTTATTGTGTGATTCCTGAGCAAATGGCTTTAAATAAACTTTTCCTCCATCAGGCAAAGATTGACACAGTGGTTGTTCAAGAGTCACAGATTGCGAAGGAAGTTGATTCACGCATCAATTTTTTCATTGCCAATCTCGGTTCAAAGGAGAAGGTGGAAGAATATTTTCACAAGCCATTACCTGTGTTGAGGGAAAAGATTGCTGACATGTTTAGGGACCAGTACAGTATTCAGCAGGTGCAGAATAACCTTACAAAGAAGATTAAGGCAACGCCATCAGAGGTGCGTAAATTCTTCAACACACTTCCAGCCGACTCTCTTCCTTTTATTCCTAAGCAGGTTGAAGTTCAGATTATCACCATCAATCCTGTTATTCCCCAGCAGGAGATTGACGAGGTCAAGTCACGTCTCAGGGATTATGCACAGCGTATTACAAATGGCGAAGCAGAGTTCTCGACAATGGCTATCTTATATAGTGAGGATAAGGGTACTGCTGTTTATGGTGGTGAAACGGGTTTCCAGAACCGTTCTGTCCTGCTGCCCGAGTATGCAACTGCTGCATTTAATCTCAACGACACAAAGAAAGTATCTAATATCGTTGAGACCGAGGATGGTTATCACATCATTCAACTCATCGAAAAGCGAGGTGACCGCATCAACACACGTCACATCCTGCTTCGTCCCAAAGTGTCTGATAAAGACTTGACCGACGCAATCGCTCGCCTTGACACGCTCAAAAACGAAATCACCGAAGGAAAAGTTACTTTTGAGCAAGCGGCATTCTATGTGTCACAAGACAAGGACTCTCGCAATAACAACGGCATCATGCTCAACGAAGAGAGCCATTCTAACTTGTTCCAGATGTCTCAACTTCCTCCTGAGGTGGGAAAAATTATCGACAAGATGGAAGTGGGTGAATTAAGCGAACCATTCTTGATGATTAATGCCAAGACACAACGTGAGCAAGTTGCTATCGTCAAACTCAACCGCCGCATCGAAGGCCATAAGGCCGATCTTGCTGATGACTATCAGACTCTCAAAGGCATCTATGAAGAGCATAAGCGCGGCGATATCATTGAGAACTGGATTAAACAAAAGCAAAAGAGCACTTATGTGTATATAGAGGACAACTGGCGTAACTGTGAGTTTAAGTACGACTGGTTACACAAGGGAGCAACGTCTAACTAATCAAGAAAAATGACTCAAAGATTCTTCACATACACTAAAGGGTACAGGATAACATTTGCTGTCCTGTGCATGTGTATTGTCATGTGTGGACTGTCTTTGAGTTTTGACTATGCCTGGGCTGCTACACCTCAAAAACCCAAGGCCGCTAATCCTGGCGCTAAAGCAGGGCATGTACAGAGAATCACTCCACAGATTCCCAAGTCAAACCGCTACCAAAAGGATAAGGTTTTTCTTGAAAATTCTGATATACTTACTGCCGATGACCGAATAAGTACGGAGTACCAGGTGCTCAAAGGAAATGTGCGTTTTCGCCGTGGCGACATGTATATGTTCTGTGACAGTGCTTATTTCTATGACTTGACAAGTTCGCTCGATGCATTTGGCAATGTCAAAATGACGCAAGGAGACACATTGTTTGTCTATGCCGATGTAATGCACTATTATGGCGACGAGCAGGTGGCACAGTTGAGAAACAATGTGCGTCTAGAAAACCGCAAGACAACGCTGATCACCGATAGCCTTGATTATGAGATCACGTCTAACGTGGGTTATTACTTTGAAGGCGGAAAGTTGATTGATGGAAAGAACAACACCGAGTTGACGTCGAGATATGGTCGTTATGAACTCGATACAAAGCAAGCAGAGTTTACCACTGATGTGCGTTTGGTTAACGAGAAATACACGATGGAAACTAATTTGTTGCAATACAACACCGGTACACACATCGCTCGCATAATTGACCAAACCAGTATTGAGAGTGACGGTAACACTGTGCTCACAACTAGCGGATGGTACAACACATCGGCCGACGATGCCACGCTATATGACCGCTCGGTGATTAACTCAAAGGATGGTAAAACACTTGTAGGCGACACTGTGTATTACAACCGTCAACTTAATTATGGCGAGGCTCGCGGCAATGTGGTGATAACTGACGCCAAGAACAGTGTTATTCTGGATGGTGAATATGGCTATCATGACGAAAACACCCACTATAGTTATGTAACTAATCGTGCCAGGGCTCGTGAGTTCTCCCAGAAAGATACAATATACCTGCATGCCGACACATTGTGCACTTTGCTGGATGTTGATTCTGTGCGATTGTTAAGAGCTTTCAATAAAGTCAGGTTTTACAGGAATGATGTGCAGGGAATATGCGACTCGCTGCAGATGTCGGCTGCCGATACAATTCTCAACATGTATCGTCATGCTGTCTTGTGGAGTGACGACAGACAGATTTCTGGCAATGAGATCAATGCTCACATGAACGACAGTACTTGTGACTGGGCCACTCTCCCTAACTTTGGCTTCATGGCACAGCATGTGGGCGAAACCTATTATGACCAGTTAAGTGCTAAAAAAATTAAAGCATTTTTCGAAAAGAAGGAATTACGGCAGATGGATTGTGATGGCAATGTGCAAGTAATCATGTATCCACAAGAGGAAGATTCTACTTACAATAAACAAGTAAATGCCGAGTCTAGTTATCTCAAATTGAATTTAAAAGCAAAGCAAGAGATAGAGAAAATAGCCATGTGGCCCGATGTCAGCGGCAAAGTATCACCATTGTTCCTGCTCAAGAAGAGCGAGCAATTCTTGCCTGGTTTTGCTTGGTATGATGCATTAAGACCCAAGCATCCCGATGAAATTTTTGACGTGAGTGATGAGATGAAAAAACTCATGTCTGAACCCGAAAAAACAGGTCGTAGATCTAAAAAAGAATAATCAAGATGAGTGATGTGATTAAATTATTGCCCGACTCGGTTGCTAATCAAATAGCAGCAGGAGAAGTTATTCAACGCCCTGCATCGGTTATTAAAGAACTGGTGGAGAATGCTATTGACGCACATGCCACTAACATTCAAATTATCTTGAAGGATGCCGGACGCACTCTCATTCAGATTATTGACAATGGTTGCGGCATGAGCGACACTGATGCTCGATTAGCGTTTGAGCGTCACAGCACTTCTAAAATTCGTTCGGCTGAAGACTTGTTTTCTCTACGCACCATGGGTTTCCGTGGCGAAGCACTTGCTTCGATCGCTGCTATAGCACAGCTTGAATTGCGCACACGCCGTGCCGAGGACGAACTAGGCACAAAGATCGTGATAAATGGCTCTAAATGCGAGAGTCAGGAACCCGACATGTGTCCCAAAGGTTCAAACTTCCAAATCAAGAATCTCTTTTACAACGTCCCTGCACGCCGCAAATTCCTGAAAAGCAACCAGGTGGAATTGAGCAATATAATAAAGGAATTTGAGAAACTTGCTTTGGTTAATAATAATGTTGATTTTACATTGATGCATAACGGTGCTGTCATGTATAAACTGCAAGGCGGGTCGTTCTTGCAACGCATCACCAATCTGTTGGGCCGCTCTATAGAAGGGAACCTTATTCCTGTGAATATAGACACGTCAATAGTGAAGATTTCAGGATACATAGGCAAACCATCTGCTGCCCGCAAGCGTAATTATCTGCAATATCTTTTTGTTAATGAGCGATACATGCGTCATCCTTATTTCCACAAAGCAATATTGTCGTCTTACAGTCAGTTGATACCTGACGATGAGCAACCTAATTACTTCTTGCGATTTGACGTTGATCCGGAGAGTATCGATGTCAATATACATCCCACTAAAACTGAAATTAAGTTTGAGAATGAGATGCCCATTTGGCAGATTCTCAGTGCTGGTGTAAAGGAGGCACTTGGGCGATTCAGCGAGACTCCTTCGATTGAATTTGACGTGGAAGACGCTCCCGAGATTCCTGCCTACACCCCCAACACTTCTGTTGCCCGGCCTGAAATTAATGTCGATAAGTCATATAATCCCTTCGTGCAGGGTAGTCGTTCACAGCATACTGTGACCACTAACTGGGACGAACTTTACAAAAATTTTGAAAAAAAGAAAAGCAGTGCTCTGCAAGATATTACCGATAATAGTTCTATCGACATTCCAGAACTGCCTGTTGATGATGACACAAATGTGAGAAATGTTTTCGACAACGAAGTGCATCAACAGTCGGTGTATATACAGCTCAAGGGAAAATACATCCTGGCATCTATTACTTCAGGATTAATGATAATAGACCAGCACAGGGCTCATGTCAGGGTTTTGTTTGACCAGTATATGAGCAAGATGGAAGGTACAAGCCTTAGTTCACAGACCGTATTGTTCCCCGAGGTTTTGCATCTAACCAACTCGCAGAATGTGGTGCTCAATGAAATAATGCCTGATTTAGAGCTGATGGGATTCACGCTTGCATCTCTTGGAGGAAGCGACTGGTCGATCAATAGCATTCCTGCGGGTTTTGACACATTATCTCATGTGACCGACACTTTAATCCAGGTCATAGATTCGGTAGAGAATGGCGGTGAAAGCATCAAGACGAAAGTTCATGAGCACATTGCGCTCAACGTAGCACGATCAGCCGCATTACCCTATGGGCGCACTCTCAACCAGGAAGAAATGGACAAACTAGTGGCTGACTTGTTGCGATTACCCGAGCCCAATTACACGCCCGACGGGAAGAATGTGATTAATACTATAACTTTTGAGCAAATTTCAAAATTATTTTGATAAACGATGGTAGATTTAATCCAACTTGCAAAAGAAACCACAAAATACAATTTCCACAGCCACACACAGTTTTGTGACGGCAGGGCTTGCATGGAAGAATTTGTAGAGAGTGCAATCGCACATGGTTTTAAGCATTATGGATTTAGTCCACATTCACCCATAGCAATCGAGTCTTCATGTAATATGTCGTGGGATGATGTCGATAAATATCTAGACGAGTTTGCCCGGCTCAAAATGAAATATCATGGCAAGATAAATTTATATGCTTCGATGGAGATCGACTATATCGACGGATATGGTCCTGCACATGCTAGTTATCAGTCTTTGCCTCTTGACTACCGCATAGGTTCAGTTCATTTTATTCCCTCTTTTTTAGACAAGAGCGAGTATGTTGATATTGACGGGCGTTATGAAAATTTCAAATTAAAGATGTCCAAGTATTTCAATGATGACATCGAGATGGTTGTGCGTTCTTATTTTACCCAATCGCTCAAATTGGTTGAGTGTGGGGGATTCGAAGTGATTGCCCATTGTGACAAGATAGGATTAAATGCTAGCTGCTATCGACCAGGCATTGAAGATGAAGATTGGTACCAGGTATTGCTCAATCGTCACTTTGAGGCAATTATGGACATGAAATATATCGTCGAGATTAATACAAAAGCGTGGGAACAGCATCATCGCCTATTCCCACACTCTAAATTCTTCGCTATGCTCAAGAAACACAATGTTCCTGTTCTCATAAATAGTGACACTCACTATCCCGAACTGGTGAACGCTGGCCGTGACGAGGCAATGGCATTGTTTCTCAATTCATAAATCACTTATTGTTTTTAAGTTCAAGGCCATAGTTGTTGCGCTTGTCCATCACGAGAAGCATTATCGCAACAATTATTGCTGCAACTCCTATGCCCGAGAATACCCACATAGCCTGGGTGTAATCGGTATTGCCACCAGTCGTGTTAGCATCAAGCACTTTGCCTATTACCCAAGGCACTATCATCAATCCTATGTTTTGAATAAAATAGATAATTGAGTAGGCTGTGCCTAGCAATGCGATAGGAACAATCTTTGGCACTGCTGGCCACAGAACACTGGGAAGCAGCGAGAACGCAATGCCCAGCACAATCATTGCAGTAACAGCAATCCAGGTAGATGACAAGGGTAGGGCAAACACCATAAGGACAAGGGTAAGCATAATTGTACCTATTATCATGATTGATGCCCCTTTGCCTATATTGTCATACATCGCTCCAAACAAAGGTGTAAGAATGATTGAAGTGAATGGAAGGATGGCCGGAATGAAACCAGCAACATCGGCACCAACACTATACTTTGTGATCATCAACTTGGTTGCAAAATCCAGGAAAGGATAAAGCGACGAGTAGTATAGCATGCACAAAATGGTAATTAACCAGAACCCGCTATTAGAGAGGGTGCTTTTCAAGTCAGAAAACTTGAACTTGTCACTATCATCAGTTAGTTCAGTTGAAGAGTTGCTTTCATCAAATTTCCTATCCATCGAGCAATAAACGAGATACCCCACAGTGCCAAGCCCTACAAAGAATACACCCAGCAACAATGGAGTTGACAGCGTGAATGCATCGGCAACACGCGGACTGCAACCTAATGCAAGTGCTGTGCCCAGGCGTGCCAAAGCGACCTGCAATCCCATTGCTAATGCCATTTCCTTGCCAGTAAACCATTTCACGATTACTTTTGACACTGCAATTCCACACAATTCATAACCTATGCCGAAGAGCGCAAAACCGCCCGCGGCAACAAGTACTTGAACTTTCATGGTGTCTCCGAAGAAACTCATTGTGGGAACTGGCGACATGAATGCTATCGCATAGTAATCAATCACTGTGCCTCCAAGCATGAGCAAGCAAGACAGCATGCCTGCAAATCTCACACCCTTTTTGTCAAGTATAAATCCGCTCACAAACAGCATCAAGAAGAATACATTGAAGAATCCTCTTGAACCGGCAAAGAAACCAAATTCGCTAGACGTCCAGCCCATGCCACCGTCGGCAGGTAATTGCTCAAGATAATATTGCAATGGAGAGACTTGTTTTGCAACAATATATCCCGTCATCATTGTGAATGCAACGATTGCAAGTACCACCCAGCGTGCCGCTGTGCTTTGTGCTAATGTTGATTTAACCTTATCAGTCATTTTTGTTTACATAAACTTGGGGCTGCCACAACCACGCGTCAGCCCCAAGTATTATAGGTTAAAATTTTTATTTCTTGATGTTGGGTTCTTCAAGACCATAACCTTTCTTCTTATCTTCAAGTTTGAGGAAGAATGCAAGAATAAATGCAGCAACACCAAACATTGAGAAGATAATCATAGGCATTGTATAACCGCCTGTTGACTCAAGAACATGACCGATAATCATAGGCACGATACACAAGCCTATGTTCTGAATCCAGAAAATCAAGCAGTAAGCAGATCCGAGTACCTTCTCGTCAATGATTTTGGGAACGCTAGGCCACAAAGCGGCAGGAACAAGAGAGAAACTCAAACCAAGTATTGCAACAAGTGCAATTGCAAGGATTTTACTGGGGAACAGTGGCAGCAAGAATGCAAAACTCAAGTGACAAGCAACCATAATGATTGCACCAGCATAGAGCATGGTAGCACCCTTACCCTTCATGTCAAGGAAACCGCCCAGGAATGGGGTGAGAATCATCGCAAGAATGGGGAAGAAAGAGAAGAGCTGCGCACCTGTGCTATCATCAACATCAAGTGTCTTGGCCAAGAAGTCGGGAGCGTAACGCTGGAATGGGAAAATTGCGCTGTAATACAATACGCACAGAAGTGCCACAATCCAGAACATTTTACTTGAGAATATTTTGCCCAGGTCACTAACCTTGAACTCCTCTTCGCTAGCCTCTTCGGCATATTCACCCTCGGCCTTGAGTTGCTTGTCAAGTTTCTTGTCCATTAATGCAAAGACAATGAAATTGATAAGACCAATAAGCAACAGTACAGAGCAGAAAGCAAGGGGTGCAACAACTGTTGGTTTTTCGCAAGAATTGTAGATAATGGGAGCGATCCACATCACAGCAAATACACCAAGACGTGCGATAGCCATTTCAAGACCCATTGCAAGGGCCATTTCTTTGCCTTTAAACCACTTTGCAATAGCTTTGCTCACAGTTGTTCCTGCCATCTCGGCTCCACAACCGAAAATCATGAAACCAAGGCAAGCCATCTTGGCACTAGCTGGCATAGATACCCACCATGAGTTAAGCCATGCAGCAAATGATGTAGCCTGGAACCAATCGCTGATACCGATATATTTGATACCAGCACCGATAACCATAACAGATGCTGATAGAATACCTGTGAAACGGATTCCCATCTTATCGAGGATTATACCTGCGAAAATCAAGAATCCACACACATTAAGCAAATATTCAGAAGCAGCATAATTGCCAAATGCGCCACTTGTCCAGCCTCGCTCTGACTCAATCATTGACTTCAATGGTGACATTACATCTACAAACATGTAGGCGAAGAACATCATTGAAGCAATAAGCACGAGTGCTGACCAGCGAGCAACAGCACTGTCA
>JAGHSP010000300.1 GCA_018065815.1 Candidatus Sodaliphilus limicaballi
CAGTGAGATCCGCGCGGGGAGTTCCATTGCTGAATAGTTACTAGGTTGCCTCGGTTATGAAAAAAAATACAAAAAAATTTATGCAATCGCTTGCATAATTAAAAAAAAGGACTTAACTTTGCATCATAAACCTAAACAATCTTTTTTACCTTAGAATTGTACTATTGAGCCTAAGAAGGAATATCTGACGAAGATATTCCTTCTTATTTTTTGTGTGATAGAGTTGCTATTATTGCAATAATTCACTACCTTTGCATTTAATACAGCAATTAGGTCAAGTCCTCGATTATCTGTTATAATCTCTGGGCTTGATAATCAACAATAACACTATGAACAGATTTCATTCAACACTCGCAGCACTGTGCCTCGCAGTGGCAACATTGATATGCTGCACATCGGCAACTCCCGTCAAGGGAAAACATCACAAGAAAACCAATAAGACTATGACTGCCAGCAAATCAAAGGCGACTTCCGAGACCATCAAGTCATTCCGTTATGAACTGTATAAGGACGGCGTGAGCGAGGTTTATTTCTTCTCCTATGACAGCCAGTATAGTCACGGCTCGTTCTACACCCGCGACATGGGCAGCAGCACGGGTTGGAACTACACTGTGGATTCGGCACCCGTCGCTCCTCTCTCGGAGTTGGCAGCCGAGCTCAATGTCAATGATTATCCCGACGGCGACCTGGACAAAGAAGACACCAGCCGCGACCGATGGATTATCCAAGTGGAATATGCCTCGGGGAAGGAGAAGACCATCATGACCTATACCGACGACCGCACTGCTAGCAACGACAAAGTGGTGCGCGACAAGGCCGAGGCCGTGTTCAAGGCGATTAAATACCAGGACAAGAACGGCAAGATGATGGGCGAATACTCAAAGCTGACCTACTCTGGCGGCAAGCTCGTGAAGGAAATCAACTACACCGAGGACGGCATCGTGCATGGCGGCCGTGACTACTCACGCCCCGAGCCCAATGACCTTGAGTATGCACTCCCGCCCAAGACCTATTAAGCAAGTGTACAAGACATGAAACTGACAGCAACACTACTCATTGCACTCGCCGCAGCAGGCAGTATGGCTGCCGGAGGGCTCAAAGGCAAGGTAATATATGTCAACCCCGGCCACGGCGGATGGACCGCCAACGACCGCCCCATCGCCACCATCAACCACGAGGTGATGGACACCCTCGGTTTCTTTGAGACTAAGACCAACCTGTGGAAAGGCCAGGAACTGCGTGCACGCCTGGAGAAAGCCGGCGCGCGAGTGGTGATGTCGCGCACCCGCAACGGATATGTGACCGCAGGGCAGAAGAACGCGACAGCCCTCGACCGTCCCGAGACGTGGAGCGACGAGAACGGAGCGCAGCAAATCACCACGCTGCAAACCATAGCAATGAATGTTGACTCTATCAATCCCGACTATTTCATCTCCATCCACAGCAATGCCACCGGCGGCGACGACGGCAAGTTGTGCAACTACCTCACGCTCGTGTATCGCGGCGAGACGGGCAACGACTATGCCAAGGGTAGCATCGAGCGTGCCCAGCAGGCCTACCCCATCGTGTGGGACAACCCGCTCACCGTGTGGACTAGCTCGAGCCCCGAGAACCCTTTCATCACCGGCGACCTCACGTGGATGGGAGCGACACCTCCGGGCGATGCCAACGCCCTGGGTTATAAAGGTTACCTGGGCGTGCTCAAGCACCGTGTGCCCAGCTTCCTCGCCGAGGGCTCGTTTCACAGCTACCAGCCCGAGCGCCAGCGTCTGCTCAACCGCGACTACTGCCGTTATGAGGCCTTGCGCTACTACCGCGCCATCAATGCGTGGTTTGGCGGAAAACCCGACAAGGCGGGGCACATCGTGGGCGACGTGCGCAGCGCCAGCGAGAAGTTTGAGCATCAGCTCTACCACGGGGTGAAAGGAAGCGATGACGAGCTGCGTCCCGTCAACGGCGCCATGGTTTACCTGAACGACAGTCGCGGCGTGAGAGTGCGCGCCTATCGCACCGATGGCGAGTACAACGGTTTCTTCAGTTTCTTCGACCTCAAGCCGGGCAACTACACCATCACGGTAGAGAAGCAAGGATATGCCCCCGTGCAGATGGGTGTCCAGGTCAAGGCCGACAAGGTATCATGCGTGAAACCCCGACTCTAAACTTTAATCTTTAATCTTTAATCACTCATGACAAAATATGCAATCATAGTGGCAGGCGGAAGCGGCTCACGCTTCGGTGGCGAGGTGCCCAAGCAGTTTCAGCTGCTGTGCGGCCGCCCCGTGCTCATGCACACCATCGACAAGTTTGCCGCTGCCGGAGCAACTATCACACTGGTGCTGCCCCAGGCCCACCATGGCCTGTGGAGCGACCTGTGCACCGAATACCGTTTCGTCACGCCACACGCAGTGGCCACAGGCGGGGCGTCAAGATTTGAAAGCGTGCGCAACGGCCTTGCCACGCTATCGCTACGCGAGGGCGACGCTGTGGCCGTGCACGACGGCGTGCGCCCGCTGGTGAGCACAGCACTCATCGAGAACACTTACGACACCGCGCTCGCATGCGGCAGCGCTATCCCAGCCATCATGCCCAGCGACAGCATACGCATGGTTGACCCCGACGGCAACTCTCACCAGCTGCTGCGCAGCGACCTGCGTGCTGTGCAGACGCCGCAGACATTCGAGGCATCGCTGCTCACGGGTGCCTACGACGTGGACTTCTCACCGCTGTTCACCGACGATGCCTCGGTCGTAGAAGCGGCAGGCCACAAAGTGACCTTAATCGAAGGACAGCCATCAAACATCAAGATAACACATCCCGTTGACCTTATAGTAGCCGAAAGGCTCATGAACGATGAATAATGACCTGAAGCGAATGGATCTGCAGTATCTCACTGGCGTGGGACCGAAACGCGCCGAGATGCTAGCCAAGGAACTTGACTTGCACACGTTCCACGACCTGCTGCACTACTACCCATTCCGTTACATTGACCGCAGCAAGGTGCACCGCATCAGCGAGATCGACGGCGAGATGCCCTATATCCAGCTGCGTGGGCGTTTCATCACCTTCACCCAGGCAGGCGAGGGAGCACGCAAGCGGTTGCAAGCGCTGTTCACCGACGGCACCGGCACCATTGAGTGCGTGTGGTTCAACCGCGTGAAATCCATTCGCGAGAGCCTCAAGACGGGTGTGGAATACCTCATCTTCGGCAAGCCAGCGCCATTTGGCCACCACTACAGCATTGCCCATCCCGAGGTGGACGTGTTCAAGCCCGAGACAGCCCCGCAAGGACTCATGGGCGTGTATAACCTCACCGACAAGTTGCGCAACCGCCAGGTATCGAGCCGCGTGTTGCAGAAGATAGTAAAGAACCTGCTCAACACTCCTGCCGTGCAACGCATAGGCGAGACCCTGCCGCAGTCCATCATAGCATCACGACGACTCATGCCCCTCAACGAGGCACTCATCAACATACACCTGCCGGGCAGCATACAAGCAATGCAGCGCGCGCAGCTGCGTCTCAAATATGAGGAATTGTTCTACCTTGAACTCAACATCCTGCGCTACATCAAGGGAAGCAGCGAGAAACGAGCGGGATTTGTGTTCTCTCGCGTGGGCGAGAATTTCCACAGTTTCTACAACCACGTGCTCGAGTTCCCCCTCACCGACGCCCAGAAGCGCGTCATCCGCGAGATACGCCAGGACATGGGATCGGGCAAGCAGATGAACCGTCTGCTGCAAGGCGACGTGGGCAGCGGCAAGACCATCGTGGCACTGATGACCATGCTCATAGCCATCGACAACGGTTTCCAGGCATGCATCATGGCACCCACCGAGATTCTTGCCACACAACACTTCGAGACCATCAACGCCCTTGCATCGCGCATCGGGCTCAACGTGGCATTGCTCACGGGCAGCACGCGCAAGCGCGAGCGCGACACGATACACCAGCAGCTGCTCTCGGGCGAGCTCAACATCCTTGTGGGCACACACGCCCTGATTGAGGACACCGTCCAGTTCCGCAACCTGGGCATGGCGGTCATCGACGAGCAGCATCGCTTCGGCGTGGCCCAGCGCGCCAAGTTGTGGAAGAAGAACACTACCCCGCCCCACGTGCTGGTGATGACAGCAACTCCCATTCCTCGCACGCTGGCAATGACCGTGTATGGCGACCTTGATGTATCGGTAATCGACCAACTTCCTCCCGGACGCAAGCCAGTGACCACCATCATGCGTTATGACAAAGACCGCGAGTGGATGTATCACTTCGTGGGTCAAGAGCTGCGCAAGGGACGCCAAGCCTATATCGTGTATCCTCTCATTGAGGAGAACGAGAAACTCGACCTGCTGGCACTCGAAGAAGGTTATGAGCTCATTAAGGAGACATTCCCCCACTACAATGTGGCCTACGTGCATGGCCGCATGAAGCCAGCCGAAAAGGATCACCAGATGGAACTCTTTGCTAGCCACAAGTCGCACATCCTCGTTGCCACCACGGTAATCGAGGTGGGCGTCAACGTGCCTAACGCGAGCATCATGGTGATAGAGAACGCCGAGCGATTCGGCCTGTCGCAGTTGCATCAGTTGCGCGGACGTGTGGGCCGCGGAGCCGACCAGTCGTTCTGTGTGTTGATGACCAAGTACGAGCTGAGCCGCGAAACACGTCACCGCCTTGAGGTAATGACATCGACCAACGACGGATTTGTCGTGGCCGAGGAAGACATGAAACTGCGCGGCCCTGGCGACATGGAGGGAACCCAGCAGAGCGGCATCGCATTCAACCTCAAGGTTGCAAACCTTGCCCAAGACGGTCAGATACTCCAGATGGCTCGTGACGATGCCGAGGACGTGCTGCGCAACGACCCCACCCTATCCTCCCCAGAGGGACAACTCATGGACCGACAAATCCATGAACTGTTCAACAAACAGGTTAACTGGTCGCAGATAAGCTGACAAAACGAGTTTCATACAACAATCATAGGTGTTCACACAACTGACAGCTTCTTTATATTAGAGTCCAATAATTAGGTGTGCGGTAATCCCAGACCTCAACGAGGTCGATACTTGAGTTAACCGCGGGTCGAAGACCTGCGGATTTACAGACTGACCAGCAGCGTCCCCAACGGGGTCGCACTTTGTCAGTCTGTAAACATCCACCTATCTGTATCTATACCGAACTCCTTCATGAGAGCCTCATACTCGGCTCTAAATGTGATTACTTTGTGATGTTCTTTCTGGATTGCAATATAATTCTTTACCATATCCTTTTCCCGCAGACTATACGTCAAAGCGCAATATGTCTTACCCCATCCTTCAAAAGCAGGAAATTCAGTTTTATGTTGTTTCAACCAAGAATTAGTGCTTATCTTTAGTTCTCGCACAAAATCTGAAATTGCGATAGAGGGATGTACTTCTACCAAAATATGTATATGGTCAGGCATGCCATTAATGCGATGTAAAAAACACTTCTTTTCCTTGCAAAAACCCCAAATATAGGCATAAAGCATTTTCTCGTGTTCCTCGAGGAATACGGGCCTAGAGTTCTTAGGGCGTATAACTATATGATACAATAAGTATGTATAAGCCATGTGTTTAGTTAGTGCGACCCCGCAGGGGACGCGGTTAGTGTATCCTTATACCCGCAGGTCTCCGACCAGCGGTTAACCAATGTAACGACCTCGTTGAGGTCTGATTTCTTTCAGTAAAACAAAATCAGATGAAATCCGCGCGGGGTTTCTTTGGTTGTGTCTCGGTTAGAGCGAGATTATTTACCCAAGATTGCATTAATTACTATGGTCACGTCAGAGACATCCACCACGCCGTCGCCGTTAACGTCGGGACCACCACCGCCTACGGGGCCGCCGCCCTGGCCGTTGTCGTCCCAGATTGTACCGAAGTTCTTCCAGTAAGCTCTTGCCTTGTAGTACTTGTCGGCACCAGTGGGAACGTGCAGGATGGCGTTGTTGTAAATAGTGTTGTCGAACACCTCGGTCGACAGTGTCACGGGATCCTTGTAAGACGCATAGACGTCACGCATTGCGCTACAGCCAGTAAATGCGTTCTTGCCAATGTAAGTTGCCATGGGCAGAGTTACAGAGGTGAGTTCGCTCTGGCCGTAAGCAAGGTAATCGGGGATAGACTTAACTGTAGCACCAAGTTTGAGCGAAGCCACTTTCTGGTTCCTTAACCAAGCTGCATCGGCCGATGCGGGCGACTCGCAGTTCTCGGCATTGAAGTTAACGGTCTTTACTGTAGTTATGTTATTCAAGAAATTTGCATCAATGCTTTTTACCGACTTGCCGATTGTCACAGTAATGGGGTGATCAGGAGCATTTATAACGAAATAACCAGGAACTTTTTCAATCTTATCGCCTATATTGATTGTTTTCAATGAATTAAGCTGTCCTAAAAAAGAGAGTTTAGCTATATTTATACCAAAAGTACAATTTAATGCATTATAGTTAATTGTCTCAAGTGATTCACAACTATTGACAATATTATAACCAATAAATTCAACAGATTCAGGAATAGTAAGTGATTTCAGTGATTTACAATCCGGGAAAGCATATTCTTCAATCCTGGTCACACTGTTAGGAATATCGATTGAAGTCAAACTATTACAATCAGCCAAAGCATATCTACCTATTTGTTTAACTGAATTAGGAATAACTATCTTTTCAAGTAATCCACATTTATAAAATGAGGAAGTTGAAATAACCTCCAACTTGTTGGGAAGCGTAATTGATTTCAAATTGCTACAAAACGAAAAAGCATTAGGACCAATTTCAGTAACCGAATTAGGTATAGATATAGACTCAAATGGACAACCACCAAACGCGACACCCTCTATTGTAGTTAAAGAATTAGACAACACTACTCTTTTGAGATTTGTACAGTTTACAAATGCACTGTAACCTATTTTTGTAACTGTGTTAGGAATTGTAACCGATTCCAACGAAGTCACATTACTAAAAGCATCCTCACCAATAGAGGTGACTGTATAGGTCTTTCCTCCGTTAGAAACCGTTTCAGGGATATTAGCTACTGTGATAGCAGCATTTGCGTAGTTCTCGTGTGAATCATAACTTGAATTTAAAGCAGTATAGGTAACCATCACTGTGTTACCATCAGAATTCTTATCATAGGCGATGCCATTCACCATAAAATCGTAGGCGCTCGCTGCCTGCCAGCATGTGAGCATCAGCGTGAGAATAAGGAAAATCTTTTTCATAAAATAGTATTGTTTTAAGTTAATAATTAACGGCTTAAAGCGTTTCTATGTTT
>JAGHSP010000086.1 GCA_018065815.1 Candidatus Sodaliphilus limicaballi
ATTAATTGTTCTAATTATTTTAATTTCTGAAAATTTTCATCTACGAGATCAGTGAGATCCGCGCGGGGGTGACCCATTGGTGTATAGTTACTATTTTCCCAAAAAATGGCCACAATTTGGTCATAGTGTTATGCTAACATACAAAAAAGGTGTGCCACTTTGGACACACCTGTATTGTTTTTTGTGGATGTTGGGTCAGTTGCAGTCGCAGCTTCCGCCGCAGCCTCCGCAGTCGCCGCAACCGCCAGCGCTGCCGCAGCTTGCGCAGCCTTTCTTGGGGTTGAGTTCCTCGGCTGTGGCCTCGCGCACGGTGACTACCTCGCCCACGTAGCGCAGCGTGCAGCCAGCGAGCTGGTGGTTGAAGTCGAGTGTCACGGTGGCGTCGTCCATCTTAACTACCTGGCCCAGCACTCGCATGCCGTCGGCAGTCATCATGGGCACCTGGGCGCCCACATACACTTTCTCGCTGTCAAACTTGCCGTCAACGAGGAATGTGTCGCGGGGGAGATCCATTACGTAGTCGGGGTCAACCTCACCGAATGCATCGGCGGGAGCCAGCGTGAAGTCGAATTTCTCTCCTTGTTCAAGGCCTTCGATGCCGGCCTTGAACGCTTCGAGCATGCCGGGATCCTGGCCAAACACGAATGCGTCGGGGGCATCGGGGGTGAACTTGAATATTGACACTTCCTTGCCGTTGTCCTCGGTGAAAATCTCGTAGGCAAGCTCTACATATTTTTTGTCTTCAATCTTTGCCATGTTGCTTTAATTCTTTGTTTTTTGAATTGTTATTTTACTTCCTTTACAAGGAAAATCTCGGTGGGGAAGTGGTCGCTGAATCCGTTCAGGAACACGCCTGCCGAGTAGGTGCGCAGGGGGTATCCCTGGCGGTCGCCTTCGCGAGTCTTGAGGAAGTCGCGGTTGAGCACCTCGGCGCGCAGGAATGTGAGCTGGGGTTTGTCTTTGCCTTTGTGATACTTGGTGAAGTAGTCGGTCATCATGATTTGGTCAAAGAGGTTCCAGTTGCCTTTGTAGGCCAGAGTACCGATGCCCTTGTCGAGCTTCTCCCAGAAGGGGTTATACATAGCGCCGTTAACAGCGTCGTCGATCTTCTTCATGCCGCGCATCACCTTGGCGCAACTCTTGTTCTGCGGGTCGTCGTTAAGGTCGCCCATCATGATGACGCCTTGGTTGGGGTCATCGGTGAGCAGTGAGTCGACGATGTGGCGTGACAGTGCGGCTGCTGCTTCGCGCAGGTAGCTTGACTGCTCCTCGCCGCCCAGGCGTGAGGGCCAGTGGTTGACGATGACGCTCACTTTCTCACCTGCCAGCAAGCCGGTAACGCACAGCTGGTCGCGTGTGCGGAATTTGGGGTTGCCCTCGATGGTGAGGCGGTGGTTGTTGACGTTGAGCACCTTGAAGAAGCGTGGGTTGTAGAGCAAGCCCACGTCCACGCCGCGGCGGTCGGGACCGTCGTGGTGCACGATCTGGTAGTGCTGTGCGCGTATTTCGGGCTGCTTCACGAGGTCTTGGAGAACGGTGATGTTCTCAATCTCGCTCACGCCGATGATGGCGGGGCCGTTGGGTGTGCCCTGGCTGGTCATCTGGCTGATGGCGTAGGCCATGTTGTGCTGTTTCTGCCAGTATTTCTCGTTGTTCCACTGGCGTGCGCCGCTAGGTGAAAATTCAAGGTCGTACTGACCGTTATTGTTGATTGTGTCAAACAAGTTCTCGAGGTTATAGAACATAACGCCATACACATTGTAGCGGCGTTCCTGCGCAAGTGCGGGAACCAGCATCAATGCTGCCAAGGCAAACAAAAGGATTTTTTTCATAATAAATTAATAGTAGGTAAATGTTTATGCTAAATAATTTGTAAAGTTACTGTAAATGTTGCAAAGCACAAAACAAAATCGCAAGAATTTGCATTTTTTTGTGTTGCGAGCTGGTGTTAGGGTAGTGGTGAAGAAGTGCGGCAGGAGGTTAGGGGTGTAGTTTCCGGCTCTCTTCTAGGGCTTTGTCGAGCTGGGCGCACGGCACCATGATCTCGACAACGCGGCTGCTGTGTGCATCGTGGTAGCGATAGCCTATTCCGCGCCCTGTTGCCGTCACCGTCTGCACGAAGTCTCTGAAGTCGCTGTTTGCTAACTGCTCCAGTACCAGGTTTTTGCGCTGGGCTTCGGTGCTTGATATGCTTTCCATCATGTCGTTTCCGCCCTCGATCTGGTAGTCATACACCACGTAGTCGCTTTCTTGTACAAGTGCGGTGCACACGGTGTATTCGTCGATGACCATGGGCATCTGTTGGTTAGAGTATTCTATGAGGGTGTCTAGTTCCTTCTGGGCCTTGGTTGTGCACGACGACAAGCTTGCCACGAGGACTATTGCCATGATAGTGATTGCGATGTGGATGGTTTTGTTTCTTGCCATGATTCTTTTGAGTTTTTACAATGTGATACAAAGTTACGCATTTTAATTGACATGACAAAAAAGCTCCACCGCGGGAGCGGGGATGTGACTATGTTGCTGTGTGGCATATCTATATGGTGAATGTGTTTGCATTTCAATAAATTTGCACTATAAATTGCATTTTTATCGGTTTTTTTGGTATTTTTTTCTATATCATTTGTCAATTTGTAACCAAAACTTGCACAATTAATTTGGAAACGTTTATTTTGTGTCAAATTTATTTCATTACGATTGTTTTTAGGCTTGTTTATTTCATTTATTTCTAATATCGTGAACACATATTTTGGGTTTAGTTAAAAGTTTTAGACTTCAAAAATCTTTACTGCTTTGGCAGTAAGAAGGGGAACAGAATGCGTGTAGCACTCTGTTCTTTTTTGTTCGCCCAGGGTAACTATTCAGCAATGGTATTTTGGGTAATTTCCCCGCGCGGATCTCACTG
>JAGHSP010000385.1 GCA_018065815.1 Candidatus Sodaliphilus limicaballi
ATGTATAAATATAGTTTTATTCACTTTGAGATGACTCAAATTTGTGCAAATATTATGTGGTGGCGCGCTTGGTGATCAATATCGCGAAGCTGTTCATTATATATATTACACACAAGTCCTTCGCGATGCACATTGCGAGGGACTTTTGATTACAGACAACTTGACACGACACATACAATTATGACAGAAACTAACAACAGGCAATCATTCCAGATCGACGGCGAGGGCTATTATGGCAACTTCGGCGGGGCCTACGTGCCCGAAATCCTCTACGGTGCAGTGCAGCAGTTGCAGGATAGTTACCGCGAAATAATCGAGAGCGATGAGTTCCAGCGTGAATACATGGAACTGCTGCGCGACTATGTGGGTCGCCCGTCGCCACTCTACCTGGCACGCCGGCTGAGCAAGAAATATGGCTGCACCATCTACCTCAAGCGTGAGGACCTTAACCACACCGGTGCACACAAGATCAATAACACCATAGGTCAGATATTGCTCGCCAAGAAAATGGGCAAGAAACGCATCATCGCCGAGACAGGTGCGGGACAGCACGGCGTGGCGACTGCCACCGTGTGCGCTCTCATGGACATGCCGTGCGTGGTGTATCAAGGTGCGCTCGACGTTGAGCGACAGCACACCAATGTGGAACGCATGCGCATGCTGGGAGCCGAAGTGCGTCCCGTTTACACCGGCAACCACACGCTCAAGGATGCCGTGAACGAGGCGATACGCGACTGGTGCTGCCACCCTGCCGACACCTTCTACATCATAGGCTCAACAGTGGGACCGCACCCCTATCCCGACATGGTGGCACGCCTGCAGAGTGTCATCAGCAAGGAAATCAAAGAACAACTCATGGAGAAGACAGGGCGTGACTATCCCGACCACCTCATCGCATGCGTGGGTGGCGGCAGCAACGCGGCTGGCACGGTGTATCACTACATTGACGACGAGCGCGTCAACATCACTCTGGCCGAGGCTGGAGGACACGGTGCCGACACCGACTTCACCGCTGCGACCATCCACGCCGGGAAGCTGGGTATCATCCACGGAAGCAAGACCCTGGTGATGCAGACTCCCGACGGACAGATTATGGAAGCCAACACCATCTCGGCAGGCCTCGACTATCCTGGCATAGGCCCCATGCACGCCAACCTGGCTGCACAGCACCGCGCCACTGTGTTCTCTATCAACGACGACGAGGCAATACGCGGCGGATATGAGCTTACCCGCCTTGAAGGCATCATTCCCGCCATCGAGAGCGCTCACGCCATTGCGGTGCTGGAGAAAATGGACTTCAAACCCACCGACGTGGTGGTGCTCACAGTGAGCGGCCGCGGCGATAAAGACGTAGAAACTTATCTGGACAACAAGCAAATGGCAGGAGAATATGGCAACTTCTAAATTCAACTACAAGACATCAACACGCACCATTCTGGCCGACATGTACACCCCCGTGGCCTTGTATATGCGTCTGCGCGACCTCTATCCTCAAAGCGCGCTCATGGAGAGCAGTGACTATCACAGCCACGACACAGCCCGTTCGTTCTTTGGAGTGAATCCTGTGGGCAGCATTGCCATTGATCATGGCGTGGCACGCATGCTGTTTCCCGACGGCACAATCGAGGAAAAACCCATCACGGCATCATATCCTGTGGAAAAGGCCATCAACGAGTTCATCGGTTCGTTCAACGTCGAGGGCGAGGGCAAGGAATACTGCGGTCTCTATGGCTACACATCGTTCAATGCGGTGCACTACTTTGAAAACATCGATGTGAAGGACGAGACACAGAGCCGCAACGATGCACCCGACATCTATTACATCCTCTACAAGGACATCATGGTGATGGATCACATGAACAACAAGCTCACATTCGTGGAGATGCTTGCCCCTGGCGAGGAATGCCAGATTGACCAACTGCAGGTGAGCATCAACAAGACCAACGTGAAACCTTTTGAGTTTCATCCCGTGGGCGAAACCACCAGCACCATCACCGACGAAGAGCACAAGGCCAACATACGCCGCTGTGTGGAGCACTGCAAGCGCGGCGATGTGTTCCAGATAGTGGTGTCGCGTCGCTTCGTGCAGCGCTATGAGGGCGATGACCTGCAGCTTTACCGCGCGTTGCGCAGCATCAACCCCTCGCCTTACTTGTTCTACTTCGACTTCGGCGGGTTCCGCATCTTCGGTTCGTCGCCCGAGACCCATTGCCGCATCAACGGCAGCAGAGCCTACATCGACCCCATTGCCGGCACCACGCCGCGCACAGGCAACCCCGACGAGGACCGCAAGAATGCCGAGTATCTCAAGGCCGACCCCAAGGAGAATGCCGAGCACGTGATGCTCGTGGACCTGGCGCGCAACGACTTGAGCCGCAACTGCACTGGCGTGAAAGTGGACTTCTACAAGGACATGCAGTTTTATAGCCACGTCATCCACTTGGTGTCACGCGTGAGCGGCGAACTGCCTGCCGGTGCCGACAAGATCAAGGCATTTATCGACACCTTCCCTGCAGGCACTCTCTCGGGAGCCCCCAAGGTGCGCGCCATGCAGCTCATCACCGAAATGGAACCACACAACCGCGGTGCCTACGGCGGATGCATCGGATTCATAGGGCTAAACGGTGACCTCAACCAGGCTATCGTGATACGCACCTTCATCAGCCGTAACAACACCTTGTGGTTTCAAGCCGGCAGCGGCGTGGTGGCCAAGAGCAACGACGAGTATGAGTTGCAGGAGGTGAACCACAAACTGGGCGCTCTGGTCAAGGCAATCCACATGGCAGAAGAAATGTAACACTTAACCCCCTCACGATACACAATGAAATTAGTCATCATAGACAACTACGACTCGTTCACCTTCAACCTCGCGCATCTGGCCAGCTCGCTCGGCGCCGATGTGACAGTGGTGAGAAACGACCAGTTTGCACTCGAAGACCTCGAGAAATACGACAAGATAATCTTGAGCCCCGGCCCCGGCATCCCCGAGGAGGCTGGCCTGCTGCTCGACGTGATACGCACCTATGCCCCCACCAAGCCCATGCTGGGCGTGTGCCTAGGTCATCAAGCCATAGGCCAAGTGTTCGGAGGCACGCTTGAGAACTTGAGCGAAGTGTTCCACGGAGTTGCTACCGAGGGTACCGTGATAGGCAATGACTACATCTTTGCCGGACTTCCCGCCCACATCACCATGGGACGTTACCACTCGTGGGTAGTGAGCCGCAAGGGACTGCCCAGGGAACTGGAAATCACCGCCGTGAGCAACGAGGGACAGATCATGGGACTGAAGCACCGCAACTATGACGTGCACGGCATCCAGTTTCACCCCGAGTCGGTGCTCACCCCCGACGGAGCGCAAATCATCAAGCAATTCCTAGAACATTAAGTCGCTCCACACTAAACTAAAAATAATCATTTTAGCATATATACATCTCATTATTATGAAAGAAATACTCAAGCGTGTGCTCAACAACGAAACGCTCACGAGAGAAGAAACCCACGATATACTCATCGAGATAACTAAAGAGACTATCCCCGCCGAGCAGATTGCAGCCCTGCTCACCGCGCTGCAAATGCGCGGAGTGACCGTGGAAGAGCTCGTAGGATTCCGCAGCGGAATACTCGAGACCGGCATCAACGCTCAACTCGACGCAGAGTCCTACATCGACGTGGTGGGCACCGGCGGAGACCAGAAGAACACCTTCAACATCTCCACCTGCGCATCATTCGTCATTGCCGGCGCGGGCTACAAGGTGGCCAAGCACGGCAACTATGCCTCTACATCGGTGAGCGGATCGAGCAACGTGATCGAAGGACACGGCGTGAAGTTCACCAACAACCTCGACACGCTCAACCGCAGCATCAACGAGTGCGGCATCGCCTATCTGCATGCTCCTATGTTTGCCCGCGCCATGAAGTTTGTGGCACCCGTGCGCAAGGCATTGCAGTTCCCCACATGCTTCAACCTGCTGGGGCCGCTCGTTAACCCCGCTAGACCCAAGTACCAGCTGCTGGGCGTGGCCAACCTGGGGCAAATGCGTCTATACAGCAGTGTGTTCCAGACCCTGGGCGTGAAATACGGCATTGTGAACAGCATCGACGGATATGACGAAATCTCGCTCACTAGCGACTTCAAGGTGACCACCAACAGCGTGGAGAAGATCTATGCACCTGGCGACCTGGGGCTGCCCGTTGCTAATCCTGTGAACCTCTACGGCGGCGAGACTCGCGAGGAGGCAATCAAGATATTTGACAACGTGCTTCGCAACGAGGCTCTTGAGGACCAGAAGAATGTAGTCCTGGCCAATGCCGCTTATGCCATAGGCATCATTGAACCGCAGATGGACATCGCCCAGACCGTAGCAATAGCACGCGAGAGCCTCGAGAGCGGCAAGGCCTACGAAGTACTTAAGAAATTCGTCGAGATCAACTCTTGATTTTTTGAATTAAAGTAACATATCCACTATGGCTGATATACTCTTTGACATCGTCAACCACAAGCGCGTTGAGATTGCTGCCGCACGTGCAGCATTGCCTCTGGAGCAACTCCAGTTAATGGTTACTCCGCTCATGAACCTACCGGTGCCCAGCATGAGCAAGGCGTTGAGCCGGTCTAGAAGCGGCATCATCGCCGAGTTCAAACGCAAAAGCCCGTCTAAAGGGTGGATCCACGAGGATGCTCAAGTCGAGGACGTCACTGCACTCTACCAAGCTGGCGGTGCATCGGCCATAAGCATTCTCACCGACGAGAAGTACTTTGGCGGCTGCGACGATTTCATCAGCCGTGCCAGGGCTTGCGGAGTGACTATCCCTGTGCTCTACAAGAACTTCATCATCGACGAGTACCAGCTATACCAAGCGCGCCTGTGCGGAGCTTCGGCAGTGCTGCTCATTGCCGCTTGCCTCACCTTTGAGGAGTGTCGCTCGCTCATGGACAAAGCTCATGCGCTGGGCCTAGAGGTGCTGCTTGAAATGCACAGCGAGAGCGAACTCGCCTATGCCGAGCTTAACCCCGACATGTGCGGCATCAACAACCGCAACCTGGGCACATTTGTCACCGAGGTGAGCAATTCTTTCCGCATGGCCCAACTTCTGCCCGACGACGCAGTCAAAGTGAGCGAAAGCGGCATCAGCGATCCCGATACAGTGCGACAGCTGCGTGAGGCCGGGTTCAGAGGGTTCCTCATCGGCGAGCAGTTCATGAAACACGAGCACCCCGGCGAGGCGCTCAAGCAATTCATCGAGGCGCTATGATAGTCAAGGTGTGTGGCTTGCGCGACAGCACCAACGTGGCACAGGTGGTGCAGGCTGGTGCTTCTAGGATAGGCTTCATTTTCTTCGAGAAGTCGAGCCGCAACGTGGTTAACGTGCCTCATGTCAGCTCTCACGTGCCACGGGTGGGGGTCTTTGTCGATGCTTCCGTCGAGACTGTGGTCTTGAAATACCAGGAGTTCGGCTTGTCATTCGTGCAGTTGCATGGAAACGAGAGCGTGCACTATATCAATGAATTGCGTGCTGCACTACCTCACGTCAAGGTGATCAAGGCCATCAGCGTTGCCTGCGATGACGACATCGACCGATACTTGATGTATGAAGGCCTAGTGGACGAATTTCTGTTTGACACCAAGTGCGACACCGTGGGCGGCAGCGGGCGGCAGTTTGACTGGTCGGTGCTCAATCGCTACAAGGGAAGCACACCATTCTTGTTGAGCGGCGGCATAGGTCCCGACGATGCCCACATAGTGAAGGCGTTCAACCACCCGCGCTGCATTGGCATCGATATCAACTCAAAGTTTGAAACGGCTCCCGCTCTCAAAGACGCGCAAGCCATAACAAAATTTATCAACGAAATAAATAACGACACAAGAGATATGAACCGCATCAATCAACTTTTCTCAACACGAGGCGACAAGAAACTACTTTCGCTCTATTTTTGTGCAGGTTATCCCACACTCGATGGCACTGGCGACGTGATCAAGGCTATGCAGGAGCATGGCATCAGCATGGTGGAGGTGGGATTCCCATTCAGCGACCCCATGGCCGACGGCCCTGTGATTCAGAATGCTGCCACCAAGGCTCTTGCCAACGGCATGACCATCCAGAAACTATTCGACCAACTCGAAGCCATCAAGCACGACGTGCACATCCCCCTGGTGCTCATGGGCTATCTCAACGTGGTGATGCAATATGGCATCGAGGAGTTCTGCGCCAGTTGCGTGAAGAGCGGTGTGAGCGGTGTCATCATCCCCGACCTGCCCTTCAAGGACTATCTCGAGCAGGTAAAACCCATCGCCGATCGCTATGACCTGCGCATAATCATGCTCATCACGCCCGAAACAAGCGAGGAGCGCGTGCGATTCATCGACCAGCACACCGACGGCTTCATCTACATGGTGTCGTCGGCTTCGACAACAGGCGCGCAGAAGAGCTTTGACGAGGCCAAGCAAGACTATTTCCGACGCATCAACGCCATGAACCTCAATAATCCGCGCATGATAGGTTTCGGCATCAGCAACAAGCAGACCCTCGAGAGCGCGCAGGCCAATGCCGCCGGAGCAATCATCGGCAGCAAGTTCGTCACCCTGCAAGGCGAGACCTCGACACCTCACGAGGCTCTATCACGGCTCATGGACGCTCTGAAAAAATAAAAACGGCCTAATATTTTGGGCAGATTAGGTTTTATTATTACATTTGCACTCGTTATTTAAACGATACTGATATGAAGATTAGAATTTTTATCCTGTCTGCCCTTATTGTGGCATCTGCATGCATTGCCGCCAGCGCACAAGACCTGCTTGCCGGCAATTATAAGAAAGCACTCATCATCGGAGCCCACCCCGACGATCCCGAGTCTATGGCCTATGGCACCGCTCTGCGCCTGCGCGAAATGGGCTGTGACGTGGTGACGGTGTATCTCACTCGCGGCGAAGCCGGTATCCCCGGCAAGACGCACGACGAGGCTGCCGCCATACGCACCGCCGAGTGCGAGAAGGTGACAGCGATGACTGGCATACGCCACCTGTTCCTCAACCAGATAGATGGCAGCAGCGAAGTGACCAACGAGCGTTACCTTGAAGTGAAAGAGCTTATCGAGCGTGAGAACCCCGACCTGGTGATTACCCACTGGCCCATCGACTCGCACCGCGACCACCGTCATGCCGCACTCCTTGCCAACGACGCATGGCGACGCACAGGACGACACTTCGACCTTTTCTATACCGAGGTGATGGCTGGTCTGCAAACCACCAATTTCAATCACACGCACTATGTTGATATCACCTCAGTGCGCCAGCAGAAGCTCGACGCCTATCTCGTGCACGTGAGCCAAATGACCGACGGCAACGTGGCTAAGTATCACGACACCATGGAAAGGATGCGCGGACTGGAGTGGCAATGCCAGTGGGCCGAAGCCTTCATCAAGGCCATCTGGCCCAAAGTAGATTAAATCCCATCTCCATCTGCGGTTTATTTCTGTTTTTGTCCTTTTCCCCATCATTTTAGGCTAATAACCCTGATCCAATACTCCGTGGGTGATTGGATATGTAAAAGTTTCTGTGGGCGAAAGTTTGCGTTTACACAAAAATTCACTAATTTTGTGAGCGACAACATAACCAGTAACTGATATGAAGACATTAACTAACCTTTTCCTGTGCCTGTGCCTTGTGGCAGGCACTTGCGTGGCACAAGCTAAACCCAAGCGTGCCTGTAGCCCCCGCAACAAAGCATTTGAGACCGAACTCAAGCAAGCGATGGACGAACTCAACGTCGTGGGATTGAGCATCGCCGTGGTCAAGAAAAACATGATTATCTACAACAACAGCTACGGCTACAAGGATCTTGTCACAAAGGCTCCCGTGACCAACGACACTTACTTCCGCATCGCTTCTATCTCAAAGTCGTTCTCGGCAGTGTCTATCATGCAGCTTGTGGAACAAGGCAAACTCACCCTCGACACCGACGTTAACGATGTGCTCAATTTCAAGGTGCGCAACCCCAAGTACCCCGACACCCCCATCACCGTGGAGATGCTTCTCGACCACACCAGCAGTCTCAACGACAGCGAGGGCTACTGGGAGAGCCTCGACTGCATCACTCCCGGCAAGAATGACAACTATACCAAGGCCTATAACGACTACATGCCTGGCACCAAATATGAGTACTGCAACCTCAACTTCTCGCTGCTCGGCTCTATCATCGAGCGCGTCTCGGGCGAGCGTTTCGACCTCTATGTCCTCAACCACATACTCAAGCCGCTGGGACTCAACGCCAGCTTCAACATCAACGACATACCTGCCAAGAAAATAGGCAAGCTCTACTCGTGGGATGGCAGCAAGTTTGAGGAGCAGAATGCTTACCGCCCCATCGGTCCCGACGTGATGAACGGTTACAAGCTCACCGAGAGCAGCGTCACATTCTCTCCCGCAGGCGGCATGAAGATCAGCGCCCGCAACCTGGCAAAATACATGCTCATGCACATGAACTACGGCAAGTCGCCCCTGGCCAAGACGCGCATCCTCAAGGAGGAAAGCAGCAAACTCATGCAGGTGGACCACACTCCCGGCTTCCACTACGGCCTCGCACTCGAGCAGACCGATGAATACACCCCCGGCGACGTTCTCGTGGGACACACCGGCGGCGCCTACGGACTGCGCAGCGCCATGTTCTTCAACCCCAGCGAGAAATACGGCATAGTGATGATATGCAGCGGATGCAACAACCCCACCATCGTGCTCAACAAAATCATGCCCATCATCCACAAGCATTTTATTAAGAAGTAAGGGTTTAAGGGGTTAAGGGTTTAAAGGTTTAAAGGTTTAAAGGTTTAAACGTTTAAGAGATGAGAGTCCTCTAGAATCCTCTCTAGTCCTCTAGAATCCTCTAGTAAAATGTCTCGCTTGCACGACTTTGACACCAGCACAACGGGAGTGGAACTGCCGCGGCAGTTCACATTCCCGTTTCACTACACGCCGCACCCGCTGTGTGTCATGGCGGCGCGCCAGGTGCAGCGCTACGTGGCATCGCGCAGCGACTGGGCCAGCGAGATGGCTCAAGGCAAAATGCTGGGAGTCCTTGTAGTCATGCCCCCGGGGGCCGACGCGCCGCAGTTCCTGGCAGCCTTCAGCGGCAACCTTGCCGGCAGCAACGACCACCCTTACTTCGTGCCTGCTGTCTATGACCTGCTCAACCCTCACGGCGAGTTCAAGCAAGGCGAAGCCGCCATCACCGCCATCAACCACCGCATCGCAGCCATGACGCAATCGCCATCGCTCATCAAGGCACGCGAGCAACTCGCACTAGCCACCCAGCACGGCAAACAGCAGATCGAAGACTTCAAGCTGCGCATGGCGCAGGCCAAGGCACAACGCGACGCCGCACGCCAGGCGGGCAACCTCACGCCCCTCGACAATGAGCGCATGCTCAACGAGAGCCGCTTCATGAAAGCCGAACTCAAACGGCTGCGCCACAGCATCGATGACCGCCTCTCACGTCAGCAAGAGGAAATAGCCGCTAGCGACAGTGAGATTGCCTCGCTCAAGAGCCAGCGCAAGACGATGAGCGAAGCCTTGCAGCAACGCATCTTCCGCCTCTTTGTCGTGGAGGACGCACTGGGCCGCACCAGCGACCTCACCCGCATCTTCGACCGTGCCGAGGGCAAACTGCCGCCATCGGGCTCGGGCGAGTGCTGCGCCCCCAAGCTGCTTCACCACGCCTTCACCCACCATCTCAAACCGCTGTGCATGGCCGAATTCTGGTGGGGGGCGTCGCCTGCC
Source organism: Candidatus Sodaliphilus limicaballi (assembly GCA_018065815.1). Taxonomy (GTDB): domain Bacteria; phylum Bacteroidota; class Bacteroidia; order Bacteroidales; family Muribaculaceae; genus Sodaliphilus; species Sodaliphilus limicaballi. The sequence goes on from JAGHSP010000385.1 coordinate 9,771, forward strand.
GGAGAGGTGCGGCACCACGGACACTACTATCCTGCTTGCCGCAGCAAGTGCAAGCCCATTCTCGACTTCATGCTCAACGGGCTCAACGTCGAGGACAACACGCTGGCACAGTCTCTACCCCAAGAGGCTATCGAGATCGTCTTTGAAGACCAGTGGCTCGCCGTGGCGTGCAAACCCAGCGGCATGCTCAGCGTGCCAGGCAAGCTCCTCGACGACTCGGCGCTCACCCGCTTCCAGCACATGCGCCCCTATGCCACAGGCCCCATCGTGGTGCATCGCCTCGACCAGGAAACATCAGGACTGCTCATCTTTGCCAAGGACAAAGACACCCACAAGGCACTGCAGCAGCAGTTTGCCTCGCGCCAGGTGCACAAGTGCTACATCGCCCTGCTCCAAGGAGA
>JAGHSP010000109.1 GCA_018065815.1 Candidatus Sodaliphilus limicaballi
TAAACCTTTAAACCTTTAAACCTTTAAACCTTTAAACTTTTACAGAAATCTTATAAATCGTTCCTTCGATTAATGAGCAATAAATATTTCCTTGGGCATCCACATCGAAGCCGTTGACTTCGCTCGAACCCATGTGGTAAGACACCTCGACCTTGTGAGTAGCTGCGTTGATCACAGCAAGCAGGCCGTGGCGTGAACCCGCATAGATATAACCGTCCTTCTCAATGACGATGCACGGTGCATGCTCATAGCCCATGCCCATGTCAACCTTCCACAGCAGCTCATACTTATCGCCCTCGAGGCTCATTGCCACGAGTTCGCCGTCCATAGTCTTGGCGTAGGCAACCTTGCCGTCCTCGCTCATGCCCAGGCTCTCACGCACCTTGTTCTCATTCTTCTCGCGCCATATCTGCTTGCCAGTGTTGCGGTCAAGGGCAGTAGATACACGGTCAGGGGCCACGATCATCACCTTGTCGCTGTTCACGGCTGGAACCACGTTGCCCGGACTGAGCAGATTGGCACTGTTGCCATTGTTCCACGACCATTTGAGCTTGCCGTCCTTGCGGTTGAGAACACGCAGATTAGTGTCCCAGGCGCCGAAAATCACATCGTTGCCGTCCACCACAGGAGCAGCCTGGCAATAGTTGTTCAGGTCATTATTGCTCCACACGAGGCGATGCTTGTTCACGTCCCATGCCTGGAAAGTCTTGTAACCACCCTGGTACAAGATGCCCCCCGCAATCACACCATCGGCCACGTAGGGGCCATCGGCATCGTGAACCCACACTTCCTTGCCCGTCTTCTTGTCAAGCCACACGAGACGGCGGTCGGCAGTGGGAAGGACAACATATTTCTTATCCACAGCAGGACGCGCAAAGAGCATTGCGCCAGTCTTATACTCCCACTTGACCTCTGCGGTGTTCTTGTCGATAGCCTTGCAGTAGCCCAGCGAGTTGCCCAAGTAGATGTTCTTGTCATCAAGGCCCAAGCGGGTGAAGATAGTAGCATTGTCGGCAAACACCTTTTCCACCTTGAACTTGCTGTCAACCATGTCGATCACCTCCACAGGCTTGCGGTCAAAGAACTTAGTGTTAGTCTTGTAGGCAAACTGAATCTCCGGAGCTGCGCCTATGCGCTTATTATAGACGTGGATCCACTCATTGGCGAGATTGACGTCAAGGATAGTGTAGCCATAGTCGCCCTTGCCCATGTCCAGAGCGCGCACCATCACGCCATTGATGCCCTGCGTCTCATAGAGACGCCAGCGGTGGTAGTGACCGCACTGATGGGTAATCACCGGATATTTCTTGAGAATATCCACATAGTCCTGATAGTTGTCAAGGTCATCAAGAATAGGATAATGATTGATGCTCAACACCTTCGTGCCAGGTTTCACACGTTCAGCGAGAGTCTTGTCCAGCCAGATGAGATCTTCCTGCTTGATGTGGCCGTCGCCCATCTTCATGAACGGGCCACAGTTCATGCCTATGACCAGAAGGTCGCCCATCTCAAACACAAAACGATCCTGACCCCACAGGTCATTGAAAGTCTTGCAAGCGCTCTGGCTCCAAGTGCTCTCATGGTTGCCAGGGATGATATAGAAAGGTTTAGTGATCTTGTCGAGAATCGACTTCACGTTGCGCAGCTGCTCATCGCTGCCCTCATTAGTGAGGTCACCAGTCATGAGACACACATCGGCATCGCTAGCGTTAATCTCGTCCACAGCCTTCACCAGTTGAGCCTCATTAGCATTGCCCGGTGTAACATGGATATCACTCAAAATGGCAAACTTCTGAGCCCGCGCACCCACGACAGCAACCACCATCACAAGCGCAATAAAAAGAATACGTTTCATATCATTAGTCATGTTTATGTTTTCTCAATACAAAGGTAATGAATTTTTGACTAATACCGAAACCCCTACCCCATTTTTCACCCCGATTAAAAGTTTTTACCCGATTTTGCCATCCCCCCCGCTGCACCAGGCACAACAAATCAAGCATGAATCCCGCCACCACCCGCGCAATAAACTTGCTACTTCAAAAACATTAGCTGTATTGCGACTACAAAGATACAAAATTTGAAAGCAATTCACTGTTGTAAAGATAATAATTTTCGGGCGAAAACGTGCGGAAACTATGGAAATTTTTACGTTTCCGCTGATTTATTGACGATTTTTTCAAATTCATACCCATAGAATGTAACTATACAC
>JAGHSP010000151.1 GCA_018065815.1 Candidatus Sodaliphilus limicaballi
TAATATATGAAACAATTACTTTTATCCCTGTTATTACTCTGCTCGCTGGGCATTTCGGCTCAGGATGGAGTTGTTACTCGTCCCAAGAAACAGCAGACGACAACCACAGCCCCCAAGCAGAATAGTTCGCAGAAACCGGCGGCGAAGAAACCAAGTGCAACAACTTCAAAACCAAGTTCTCAGCACAAACCAACGGTGCAGAGTCCGACTATCGGAACATCAACTTATACGCCTGATGTGATGACTTTCACTGCCAATGGCGTGTCATTCCAGATGGTAGAAGTGCGTGGTGGCACATTCCGCATGGGTGCAACCTCCGAGCAAGGTAGCGATGCCTACGATGACGAGAAGCCTGTTCATCAGGTAACGCTTAGCAGTTACTATATCGGCAAGTATGAAGTGACACAAGACCTGTGGCAAGCCGTGATGGGCAATAATCCTTCTTACTTCAAAGGAAGCAGAAAACCTGTTGAAAGAGTTCGTTGGGGCGATTGCCAGACATTTATCTCTAAACTCAATTCTCTCACAGGTAACCGCTTCCGTCTGCCCACCGAAGCCGAGTGGGAGTTTGCCTCGCGTGGCGGAACTATGAGTCGTGGATACAAGTATAGCGGTAGCAATACTCTGAGTAATGTTGCATGGTACAGAAATAATTCTAATAGCACCACCCATGATGTAGGGATGAAGAGTCCTAACGAACTTGGTCTCTACGACATGACTGGCAATGTCTTTGAGTGGTGCAGTGACTGGTATGATAGTTATAGTAGCAACTCACAGACTAATCCCACAGGTGCCAGTGGTGGTTATCGCCGAGTGAATCGTGGCGGTAGCTGGTCCGGGGGCTATGACTATGCGAAGTTATGTCACTCGTCGTCTCGTGGCTGCTATACGCCCTTCGAAAGCTCCGACATTGGCCTCCGCCTGGTGCTCGTCCCCTAGTTCAAAGAATAAAGTCTGGATGGACAAAACATGTGAACAGAAGCATGCTCGTGTCAAAATGACAAAATAGAAAACAAGCCCATCTGTGGTTAGTAAGGATTACAGGACTGTATATTCTGAAAAGTACGGAGTGGCATTTTAATACAGATATATGACACCAATAATATTCAATACCCGCGATGAACTTGTGAAACTTGACCTTGACAAGATGGTGTGTGCCGAGAGTGACGGAAACTTTCTGCGCATGACATTCCTCAATAGTCAGGTGTTCACCATCGCACTGACCCTCCAGAAACTGGAGGATATACTCACCCACTCCTCGCTCGCCAGCGACAAGAGGTATATAAGAATAGGCAGGCGGTATATCGTTGACCGCAGGTACATCACGCACATCAATATACCAAGGCAAGTGCTGGTGCTAAGCGACCTTGACCGCATGAAACCAATAACACTAAGTGTAGCCCGTGAGGCATTGAAAAGATTGAAGAGTTGTTTAACAGACGAACAATAGTATGACAGAAGTAATCATCGGACGCAAAGGCAATCAGCCTTTTGCGATAACAGAACGAACGGTGAGCGGGAAACACCTAAAAGCAACTCTACTTGCCGACGGAAACATTGAGATTGAGGACCTTGATTCAACAAACGGAACCTATGTTGACGGACAGAGGATAGTAAAGAAAGTGGTGTCGCCCGACCAGATGGTGCTGCTTGGCACGGTATATCAGATAAGGATAGGTGATGCTATGGGCATTGCTCCCCAAGGCTCGGTTGCATCTAATCCCGAGGAGGTGTCAGCGTTTGCCAAACTGCAAAAAGTATATGAGGACTATGAGGCAGCCAAGGTGAAGATACAACAGGAGAATGCCAAAAAGCAGTTCCTGCGTTCATTGCCTGGTGTAGCATCCACAGTTTTGTTTGCCTTGACGTTCTTGCTTGGCGATACTGTTGACAGCATAAAGCCATTTATGGGAGTGATAATGATTACTGGTATTGCAATATCGTCGTGGATGGCATTCAAGGGGCAGCAGACTATGCCCGTGAAGATGGAAGAACTAAACAAGAAGTTCATGATAGATTATGTGTGCCCCAAGTGCAAGAACTTCCTTGGGTTCCTTCCTTTTGAGAACCTCAAGAACCGTGGAGCTTGTTCATATTGTAAAACTGAATGGAAATGAGACATCTTATATTATTTATTGTAGCGATTCTGTTAGCTTCAAATGTGCAGGCACAGACAACTTACTTACTTGCCGTGGGTATCAATGACTACAACGACCCCAATGTGCATGACCTGCGTTGCTGCGAGAACGATGTTCAAAGCATCAGTGCTGTAATGAAGAAACAAAAGGCAACTGTGGTGCAGTGCTTGGGCAAGACAGCAACGAAAAAGAATATTCAGGGTGCGCTGAAGGTGTTCTGCGAGGATGCCAAGGCAGACGATGCGATAATATTCTTTTTCTCGGGTCATGGTTATCCTGGAGGTTTTTGCCCAGTGGATATGACAGGCAGGAATACAAATGCGCTGACTTACGAGGAGATTCAAACGGTCTTTAAGAATAGCAAATCACGGCGGAAGATTGTGATTGCCGATGCTTGTTTTAGTGGAGGACTGCGCAAGAACAAGTCAACGGCACCCAATCAGAATAAGAACGGCGAGGTGATGTTTTTCCTGTCTTCGAGAACCAATGAGGTGTCGCAGGAAGTGCCCAACGGCAAAAACGGGCAATTCACCAAATTCCTTGTGCGTGCACTGGGAGGTGGAGCCGACTATAACCGAGACCGAGTGATTACTGCTAAGGAACTTTTCAAATTTGTAAGCGAGGGCGTCAGTGTGGCAACTGGCAACAAGCAGCATCCCGTGATGTGGGGTAAATTCAACGATAATATGGCAATTACCGACTGGAGACAGTGATTTCGTCATTTAACCTCGGCATTTCATCATGTAAGCCGCAAATTATTTGGTGGGGTTATCAACTGTAATTACCTTTGCAACATAATTAATAATTAAAACTTTTACAACTATGACAGAAAATACAGTTTATGACCAGACATTGGTTACAGAAGAGTTTTGTGAGAACCAAGTAAAGCAGGCACGTAAGAATAGCACAGGACTGAAGATTGGTGTAGCCGCATTAAGCGGTGCTGTAGCAGGCTCGGCAGCAACACTCGGAGGACAGGCTGTTGCTGCTAATGTAGAAGAGACTCCTGTAGTTGAAGAAAGTGCTACTGAAGAAGCTGTTACTGCTGAAGGTACAACTGCTCCTGTTGCTCAGGTAAGCGATGACATGAGTTTCAGTCAGGCTTTCGCTGCTGCTCGTCAGCAGGTTGGTGCCGGTGGTGTATTTACATGGCATGGCAAGGTCTATGGCACTTACTACAAGGAAGAGTGGGACGGCATGACTGCTGAAGAGAAGGCGGATTTCCAAGCTTCTGTTGATTATAATAATGTTCCAACAGATCATGCAGTGCCTTCTCACGATGCTTATCATGAAGTTCATGCAGATGTGGCAGACAACCATGCTGCAACGGAGGCTCAGGAGTCAGAGGCAAGCAACACCGCTTCAGAGGCACAGGAAACTGCCAGCGACCCAGCTGATGTTGACATCCATGTAATCAGCGTGGAGCACAACGTCAACATGAATGGTCATGATGTAGATGTTGCTGTCATTCAGGTTGACGGGCATAACGGTATGCTGGTTGATATTGACCATGACGGAATCGTGAATGGCGCTATCGTTGACTTCAACGACGACGGACAGGTTCAGCAGAACGAGGTAAGTTCTGATCTCTCTGGTCAGAATATACAGATGCCACAGATGTCTGATGGCGATATGTATATGCCGCAGAATGATGATATGCCAGACTATACTAACGACGCAATCGTGTAAATGGAACAGACCACAATGAAAGTCAAATGCCCGCATGAAGGTTGCGGTGCAGTAATGACTATTCCCGATGTAACAGGTATTGCAGATAGGATGCTCACGTGTCCTATCTGCAAATACCGCGATAAGGTTGCAGTCTTCATTGCCGAGATGGACAAACTAGAAGATGTTGATACCGAGTGTTGTCTTTCAGAATCGGATGACACAATCGGAGTGTTGAAGATTGCAGAGGCTATATATGCTTTGGTGGAAGGCAGGAACACTATCGGAAGAAAAGCTCCATCATCGACTGCCGATGTGCAGTTGGTGGTGGAGGACAAATACATGAGTCGCGAGCACATCTGTATAACTGTAGTAAAGAAGTCTCACGACTATCAGCACAGGATACAGAATATTGCAACCAGAAACCATGTTTTTGTTAATGGTGACGAGTTAAAATCAGGCGAGGTGTTGATACTTCAACATGGCGATGTTATCAAACTCGGTAAAACAGAAATACAATTTGTAAAAGAATAATATGCGAATAACCCTCAAGCAACCGATAGGTTTTTCTCATATAGGGCGCAAGATGCGACAGGAAGATGCTGTGTGGCCAGCCTTTGAAGATGTTACACCCCAAAATCGTTGCATTGTATTGTGCGATGGTGTTGGCGGCAGTGAGCACGGGGAGATTGCAAGCCAGATTTCATCAAAGGTTATCGGTGAATATCTTTCAGGTGTTATTGCCCAGAATGATTATATCACTGACAATGATGTGCAGGATGCAGTTAACCTTGCATACGATAAGTTAGAGGGTATTGATATAAACAACGCTGATAGTGGTAAGGTATCAATGGCTACCACATTGACGTGCGTTTGTTTTCATAAGGGAGGAGTTCTTGCTGCTCACATGGGGGATAGTCGTATCTATCATGTTCGTCCCGGTCATGGCATATTGTATCAAAGTAATGACCACTCTCTTGTCAATGCCCTTATTAAAGCAGGCGAACTGAAACCAGAGGAAGTTAAGAATTTCCCTCGCAAGAATGTTATCACGAAAGCCATACAACCACATACCGACAGAAGGCTCACAGCAGAATGTCGTCTGTTGACTGATATAAATGCTGGTGACTATCTTTTTATTTGTTGCGATGGCGTACTTGAGCAACTAAGTAATAATCGGCTCGTTGAGGTACTTTCCATGTCTTGTTTAGATGAGGAAAAATTGCAAAAGCTTGAAGCCGAAAGTTTGGATAAGACAAGGGACAACTTTACGGCATACTTAATCCCTATTGACAGTGTAAGTATTGAAGAAAACATAAAAGAAGACAACGTAGAGAATATTTCGATAAAAAAGTCTTTTAAGCACACAGTCACATCATTGACAGGAAAAATAATATTGTTTTTAGCATGTGTTTTGCTCGCAATATTGATAAAAGCATGTGGTTAAGGTCACGAAACTGTTTAACTGTTTTGATGCGGTTGCCCACCTAAATAGGTACTTAATTGTTATAGTTTCGCTAAAATTTAGTAACTTTGCACAATTATATAC
>JAGHSP010000035.1 GCA_018065815.1 Candidatus Sodaliphilus limicaballi
CTTTGTCACTTATAAAAAAGTCACTACTTTTGTACCGAAACAAACAAAGCTACACCAACAACACCTTAAAAATTAAAGAAAGATGGAACCGAATCACAAAGAATATGACGTGATTGTGATAGGCGGCGGCATTACCGGTGCCGGCACCGCTCGTGATTGCGCCATGCGAGGACTCAAGACGCTGCTGCTAGAGCGTTTCGACTACTCCTATGGTGCCACGGGACGCAACCACGGACTATTGCACAGCGGCGCTCGATATGCGGTAACCGACAAAGAAAGCGCCACCGAATGCATCCAGGAAAATATGACCTTGCGCAAGGTCGCAAGACACTGCGTCGAAGAAACCGACGGTCTGTTCATAACACTGCCTGAAGACGATCTGGCTTATCAGAAGACATTTGTCGACGCCTGCCATGCAGCAGGAATCAGAGCCGACATCATCGACCCCGAGGAAGCAAAAAGACTTGAACCATCTGTCAACCCCACTCTCATCGGAACAGTGAGAATCCCAGATGCCTCAATCGACCCGTTCCGCCTTACAATGGCCAACGTCTATGACGCACAGCTTCACGGCGCCGACGCCTTAACCTACCACGAAGTCACCGGCTTAATTATCAATCAGAACAGGGTTGAGGGTGTCAAAGTCCTCGACCACCACACAGGAATCAACAAAGAGTTTCACGCTAAAGTCACTATCAACGCTGCCGGAATCTGGGGCACTCTCGTGGCACAAAAGGCAGGCGTGACAGTGAACATGTTCCCAGCTCGCGGAGCACTCCTCATCTTTGGCCACCGCGTCAACAACATGGTTATCAACCGCTGCCGTAAGCCCGCCAACGCCGACATCCTCGTGCCCGACGACACAGTGTGCGTGATTGGCACCACTAGCGACCGCGTGCCCATGGACACAGTGGACGACATGCGAGTGACACCACAGGAGGTGGAAGTGCTGCTGCGCGAAGGCGAAAAACTCGCCCCCGCACTGGCAACAACACGCATCCTGCGAGCTTATGCCGGCGTAAGGCCGCTTGTGGCTGCCGACAATGACCCCAGCGGACGAAGCATCAGCCGCGGCATCGTGTGCCTCGACCACGAGACTCGCGACGGACTCGCTGGATTTATCACTATCACAGGCGGAAAGATGATGACATACCGCCTGATGGCAGAGGACGCAACTAACCTCGCCTGCAAGAAATTGAACATCAACAAGGCTTGCGAGACAGCAACCACTCCCCTTCCAGGTTCAGAACCTAAAACGGAACTACCCAAAAAGACTACAGCAGTCATGGCTGCCGAGGGACGCCACGGAACGCTCACCAAGGCTATCGCACAGACTACTGACATCGTTGAAGACGCTCTCGTGTGCGAATGCGAGCACGTGAGCGTGAGCGAAGTAAACTACGCAATGGACAACCTCCATGTGCACAACCTGGTAAACCTGCGCCGACGCACACGCGTGGGCATGGGAACGTGCCAGGGCGAGTTGTGCGCCACTCGCGCTGCCGGCGTGATGTGCCGCAAGCAAGAGCAAGCACAAGACGTGAAGCAAGACCTGGCAGCGTTTATCAACGAGCGCTGGAAAGGCGTGCAGCCCGTAGCCTGGGGCGACAACATGGCCGAGGCGCAGCTCACAGCCACTATTTACGAAGGTCTGGGCGGACTTAACCAATATGCAGGAAAGGAGGTATTGCAATGAAATTTAACACTGTGATTATGGGTGGCGGCTTGAGCGGCCTCACCTGCGGCATTGCTCTGGCACAAGCCGGACAACGCGTGGCTATCGTCGCCACAGGACAAAGCTCGCTGCACTTCGCTTCGGGCTCGTTTGACCTGCTCGGTTACGACAGCGAGGGCAAGGCGGTGGAAAACCCCGTGGAAGCTATCAACGCTCTGCCCGAGTCACATCCTTATAAAAAAGTGGGCGACGTAGAGAAACTTACTGCACAAGCCCAAGATCTACTTGCGGCTGCCGGCATCAAAACCACCGGCAAGGCTGGCAAGAACCACAACCGCCTCACTCCGCTTGGAGCTGTCAAGCCCACATGGCTCACAATGGAAGACTACATCACCATCGACGGCGACAAGATCAACTACAAGCAGGTGGCACTCATGAACATAATCGGTTACCTTGACTTCCCCACCAAGTTCATTGCCGACGGACTGCGCAAGCTGGGTGCCGAGGTGGAGGTGAAACCCATCACTCTGCCCGAACTCAACGAGGCCCGCAAGAGCCCCACCGAGATGCGTGCAACCAATATCGCCAAGGTGCTGGCAAGCGAGGCTATCGTGAAGCGTCTGGCAAGCGAAATCAACGCCAAGGCTAGCAATGCCGAGGCCATTCTGCTGCCCGCAGTGCTGGGCATCAAGAACAGCGAGCTCGCGCAACTCCTCAAGGAGCAGGTGAACAAGCCCATCCACTTCGTGGCTACAATTCCGCCATCAGTCCCCGGCACACGCATGCAGGCATTGCTGCGCAAGCGTTTCGAGGCTCTGGGAGGCACTTTCCTCAACGGCGACAAGGCCGTGAAGGGCGAAATCTCTGGCACTAAACTCAACAGCATAGAGACCGAGAAACTCGTGGGAACACGACTCGAAGCCGACAACTTCGTGCTCGCCACAGGCTCTTTCATGGGACGTGGCATCGTGAGCGACTACGAGAAAGTCTATGAGCCCGTCCTGGGAGCCGACGTGGACTTTATCGCCGACCGAGCCCAGTGGACACGCGACAACGTGTGGGAAGCACAGCCCTACATGGAATTTGGAGTGAAGACCGACGCACAGCTGCACGTGATGAAGCAAGGCAAACCCTTGAGCAACACCTACGCGGCAGGACAGGTGCTGAGCGGCAACAACAAGGTTAAACTGGCTAGCGGCGAGGGCGTGGACATGCTCACAGCGCTCACCGTGGCTAATAACATATTAAATAAGTAAACGATCATGGCAAACGAAATGCAACTGAACAACATCAGCGAGAACAACTTTGAGCAGTGCCTCAAGTGCTCGATCTGCACCGTTTATTGCCCTGTATCGGCAGTAAACCCTGCATACCCCGGTCCCAAGCAGAGCGGACCCGACGGCGAACGTTATCGCCTCAAAAACCCCGAGTTTTTCAATGACGCGCTCAAGATGTGTCTCAACTGCAAGCGTTGCGAGGTGGCATGCCCCAGCGGCGTGAACGTGGGCGACATCATCCAGAAGGCTCGCATGAAACACAACACCCACAGCCCCAAGCTGCGCGACATGATGCTCGCCAACACCGACTTCGTGGGCTCAATGGCCACTGTGGTGGCTCCCGTGGCCAACTTCGCAGTGAGCCTGGGTGTGAGCAAGGCCGTGCTGCACTCGGTGATGAAAATCGACAAGCACCGCACCTTCCCCGCCTATGCTTCGCAGAAGTTTGAGACATGGTTCAAACGCAACGCGCAAGCACAGCAGAGCAAATACAGCAAGCACGTGAGCTTCTTCCACGGCTGCTATGTGAACTACAACTTCCCGCAACTGGGCAAGGACCTGGTGAAGATAATGAACGCATGCGGCTATGGCGTGCACCTGCTCGACAAGGAGAAGTGCTGCGGCACTGCTCTCATTGCCAACGGCCTTTATGACCAAGCAAAACGTCAGGGCGAGACCAACATGAGTTCAATGCGCAGCGCCATCGCCAAGGGACGCACCATCGTCACCACCAGCTCGACCTGCACATTCACCATGCGCGACGAGTATCACCACCTGCTCGACGTAGATAACCACGACGTGCGCGACCACATCACGCTCGCCACTCGCTTCCTGTTCCAGCTCATCGACGAGGGCAAGCTCAAACTCGCCTTCCGCGACGACTACAAGAAACGCGTTGCCTACCACACAGCATGCCACATGGAACGCATGGGATGGGCCATCTACAGCACCTCACTGCTCAAGATGATTCCCGGACTCGACCTCGTGATGCTCGACTCACAGTGCTGCGGCATCTCAGGAACCTATGGTTTCAAGACCGAAAATTATGAGACTTCGCAAAAAATCGGTGACTCGCTTTTCAAGAACATCGCTGATGCCAATGTTGAGGCTGTAGCCACTGACTGTGAAACATGTAAGTGGCAGATCGAGATGTCAACAGGCGTGCCTGTGCTCAACCCCATCTCAATTATTGCCGATGCAATCGACGTTGAAAAGACAATAGAATTAAATAAAAATCGTTAATTAAAGGTAAAACTATACTTTTATGGCAAAAGAAAACGTTTACAGTTCGCTTGGCGAAAGTAAGAAAAAATTCATGTCATGGCAGATGAGGACTATCCTCGTCACCATGATTGGCTATGCAATCTTCTACTTTGTGCGCAAGAACTTTTCAGTAGCCATGCCAGGCATGACCGCTGAGTATGGTATCACAAACAAAAGTTTCGGTTGGATCATCTTCTTCGGTTCAATCACTTACGGTTTCTCACGCTTTGTCAACGGTTACACTGTTGACCGCTTCAAGGGCCGCATCGTGATGGCACTCGGTTTGTTGCTGTGTGCTCTTTCTAACTTTGCATTCGGTTTCGGCACAAACCTCAGTTCTCTCATCACTGGCACTGAGGCTGGTCCCGACTTCATCAGCATCCTCATCCTTGTGATGGGTATCACTATCATCCTCAACCAGTTCTTCCAGGGCATGGGTTATCCTCCGTGCGCACGCATCTTGCCTCACTGGATTCACCCCAGCGAGCTCGCAACCAAGATGTCTATCTGGAACTGCTCGCACTCAATCGGCGCGGCTCTTGCAGTAGTTGTGTGCGGTTATCTCCTTGGCTCTATGGGTCAAGACCTCTCGGCTAATGCCGAGGTTGTCAGCAGCATACAAACCAACCTTGAGGCTAACGAAGTTAAGGATGCTGCTAACCAGGCTCTCGTTTACGCTGCTCACTATGGCGCGTGGAAGTTCTGCTTCTATGTTCCCGCTTGCCTCGCCCTTGTTGGTGCCATCGGCATCTTCATCGGCCTTCGCGACGAGCCCAAGGAGGTTGGTCTGCCCGACCTCCCCGACACTGGCCTGGGTGGCTTGAAGGATGGTGGCATGAGCGCTGCTCGCCGCAAGAGATTTGAGAGTGTGATGGTTTGGAAAAACCGTTGGGTATGGACATTCTGTGTTGCCAACCTCTTTGTTTACGTGGTTCGCATGGGTGTCCTCGACTGGGGTCCCAAGTTCCTCACCGAGGCTCGCGGTCTTGACATCAAGAGCGCAACATGGACAACAGCGGCATTTGAGATTGCTGGTATCGTGGGTACTCTCGTTGCAGGCTGGTGCACCGACAAGTTCTTCAAGGGCAAAGGTCACCGCATGTGCGTAGTGTGCATGGCTGGTGCAGCTCTGTTCATGACCACATTCGCATTACTCCCCGAGAGCGCTGGCATCACTCCCATCGCAGCAACACTCGTAGGTGCAGGTTTCTTCATCTATGGCCCTCAGGCTCTCATCGGTATCGAACTCGGTAACCAGGCAACTAAGGAAGCAAGTGCTCGCGCTAACGGTATCGCAGGTATCCTGGGTTACCTCGGCTCTGGTCTCGCAGGTCTCCTCGTTGGTTACATAGCCGACATCTATGGCTGGACATCAGTATTCTACACCATCATCGTTGTAGCTATCATCGGCATGTTTATCCTCATCTCAATGTGGAAAGCACCCCGCGATGGTTATGAAAGAGCTGCCAACATCGTTTACGACGACGAAAAATAAGAATTGTTAGTTAGATACTAGTAAAACATAGCGGTGCAGCCCGGCACCGGGTTGCACCGCTAGAAAACTAAAAAGATTAACTACTCGCTATGACAATGCAAGAATTTGACAAATACATGTCGCCTTACTCTCACGAGGAGCTCATGGAACGCTGCCGCAAGATCAAGCACGTGGCACTCGACATGGACGGAACCATCTACATGGGTTCGACCCTGTTCCCCTACACACACAAGTTCCTTGACACTCTCACAGAGAACGGCATCACCTACTCGTTCTTGACCAACAATCCCACCAAGAGCCACAAGGACTACCTTATCAAGCTCGACAAGCTGGGCATCAAGGCCACCGACGAGCAGATGTACACATCGTCGCTTGCTACCATCGACTACATCAAGCAGCACCATCCCACTGCCAAGCGCCTTTTCACCCTGGGAACTCCCAGCATGCAAGAGGAATTTATCAAGGCAGGATTTGAGCTGTGTGAGGACGATCCTAACGACCGTCCCGATGTGCTCGTTGTGGCTTTCGACACCACACTGGTATATAGCCGCCTGTGCCGCGCCACTTGGTGGGCAAGCAAGCTCGACATCCCCTACATCGCCACCAACCCCGACTGGGTGTGCCCCACCGACCAGGAGGTGATCCTCGTGGACTGCGGCTCGCTGTGCAAGGCCATTGAGGGTGCTTGCAAGCGCCAGCCCGACGTGGTGATAGGCAAGCCCAACCCCAACATGCTACTGTGCATTCGCGACAAGATGGGCCTCCAGAGCGATGAAATCGCTATGGCTGGCGACCGCATCTACACCGATGTGGCTACTGCACAAAATGCCGGCTCGCTGGGGGTGCTCGTGCTGAGCGGCGAAACAACTCTTGAAACTGCACTGGCCAATGACCCGCAGCCCGACATCACTGCCTTGAACGTGATGGAGTTTGCTAATCTGCTGGTCGAGGCCCGCAAGAAATAAACTGAATTTGTTCACTAAAAACCTAATTAATTTTTATTTACTAACCAAAATTTTAAGATTATGAAAAAGTTTTTATCTTTCATGATTGCTGCCGCTGCTATCTGCCCGGCAGTTAACGCAACTGAGATGGCTGAGGCTGAACCCGTGGTAGAGGCTGCTGCTGAAGCTGCTCCCCAACAGTCAGACCTTGAGAAGCTGGTTTCTAAAATGCCTAAGATCTCTGGTTACCTCCAGACAGGTTGGAACTACACCAGCAACAAGGACGCATCTACCTCTTCTTTCCAGGCTAAGCGTCTCCGCTTGATCATGGACGGCAAGGTAGGTTCTAAGGTAGACTTCCGTCTGCAAATCGAGGCCTTCAACGGCATCGCTGGTTCAACTAATGGTAACGGTCAGAAGAACATCCAGGTTATGGACGCGTTCGCAACTTACAAGGTATGTGACGCTTTCAAGGTACGCGCTGGTCAGTTCTACACTCCTCTTGGCTATGAGAACTACGACATCTCTCCCGCTACTCTCGAGACTGTTGACTTCTCTAACATCGTTTACCGCATTGCTTGCCGCAACCCCTACGAGTACAACTTGGTTGACTACGGTCGTGACCTCGGTGTAATGTT
>JAGHSP010000302.1 GCA_018065815.1 Candidatus Sodaliphilus limicaballi
CCAGGCATTCCAGAAGCCTTCAGTAACTAACCGCAAGAAGATGATGAAGGCCGTTTACGTTCAGCAGCTCCGCGCAAAGGAGGATTAATCCACTGGACAACCTTCTCTTAAAACCCTAAACTCGGGGTTAAAGATATACCGCACCAGGCACAACACCCGGTGCGGTTACTTTTTTTTAGTGTATCGGCAAAACCAAATGTGCCCCCTTCGTGGTCGTTTGGGCCGTGTTTCCTCCCAACGGTCTGTTGTCCACACATTTCACCGAGGAAACAGAACTCCTTTTCTTTACAAATACTTATTAGCAGGGTCATCAGGGTGTTCTTCCTTGTACTTTTTTATCTTCTCGTCTACCATATTATTGATACTTACAAAATAACCAATGGTCAAAAAAATCGCCCATCCAATCCTAAACGCCCAACCCTCAAAATTATGCCAACAAAGCCATGTCGCAGGAAAACAAATTAAAAACGCCTTCCATGTTGCTTTCGTTTTAAATTTCTGTTTAAGTTTCTCGGCTCTTTTTTTTGCCATATTTTCCTCTGCTTCACGGCGGCGATGTGCCTCTTGCCTGCGCTGTTCCTCTGCTTCTCGGCGGCGACGTTCCTCTTGCTTGCGCCGTTCCTCTGCTTCTCGGCGGCGACGTTCCTCTTGCTTGCGCTGTTCTTCTGCTTCTCGGCGAAGGCGTTCCTCTTCTTGCCTACGATAAATTTCGGAATTCTCGTATTCTGTAATAATGGTATGAGTTGCTCTGCCCCATTCTTCGGCAGACGGACGATTTGCAACATGCAAAGAAAATGATCGCTGAAATAATTGTTTCAAAACAGGGTGTAATGCCTTGAATTTGTTGTGTGGTGGTGGAAAACTTCTTATCTTACTTCTATTCTCTCCAAACGGGAATAAATTCTGTGATATATTTTGGGCAATCTCATTAGTTTCACGTTCTTCCCAGGGAGTCACAACATAAGGATGTAACCCGAAAAGTAACTGATAAAAAACAACAGCCATTGAGAAGCAATCCCACGATACTTTCACCGGCACCTTGTTTTCCTGTAAGGAACTGTTGCAATAAAACTCTGGGGGGATATAATTAGGCGTAGCAGCATTTCCCGGAAACAATAATAGATTCCCGCTATTTATTTGTACAGAATCCATGTCAACTAGTGTTACCTTTCCCTTAGGTGTCACCAGAATGTTCTCTGGTTTTAAGTCCCGAAGTACATACCTATTACCTACATGCAACAAATGTATGGGAGAAGCAATATTATGAATAAGCCTTATTCTGTTAACAAGCGATGGAACTCCTAATGTGCGATCAAAATATCTCCCCCAATCGGATTTCATTTTTTTAGGGACATCTGTTGCTGTGAGGTTAATTAACTTTTCGCTTCTTTCAAAAGCGAGCAACATAACAAACCCCAGGAACTGCCCTCCCGCATTCTGCACGCAATCCAATGGCCAGCATATTCTAAACCCTGCTGCTTCTAATTGTATAGGAGGATTGCTGACCATGTATTTTATTTTCTGTTCCAATAAACTATTTGGGTTGTTATATATTTTTACACAGCAATTATTTAGTTGGTTACATCCGTGCACCAAAAAGATCTTGCCCTCTCCTCCTGAAGCAAAATCCTTATTTTGTAGTATTATTTCACCGTATTTGTTGGAATAGACTTTCATAAGATACTATTTTAGTATGGCTAAAACCATGGTTTTATCATCAATTTCACAGGCAAACATTGACCCTGATTTAAGATTTTCTGCCCACTCTGTAACAATATCACCATTATTTGTAGAGTGATTGTCATTCTCAGCCCTAAAGTCATTCAGCGTCTCTATAAATCCATCTACCAATGGAGCATAAGGCGTATTAGGGTCATAATACTTCCCATCCTCGTTTATCTGATTTATCAGCCATGTTGTGTGTTCGCATCCGTCACTCATTAGCGTAAATGCGGTTATCTTTCCTGTTATTATGCGTGATTCAGGAACATCAACCCCCGAAAGTTCAAAGAAACGGATACCCCACAATTCATTAGTTACAAAAATAGTCTGGTTCGCTTCTTCTCCCTTGTGAGGAACCATCACTGCATGCCACTTCCCTGCTTCATCCTTATACCCCGCGCGACCATCGCCTATATGCGTCACCAAGAGTCCGAACGGTGCATGGATTACCACTATAATTGTTGCATTTAGACTTTTCACCTCACACTTTTGAACAGTGGCATAGTCTTTTAGGTCGTCATACACATTCTTTAAAGCAAAGAAAGCGCTGCGTCTCCAAGATCGCTCATTGGGGAACTCCCCTTTTGCTATCCAACCTTTTGAATTAATCAAATTAGAAAAATGTTCTTTGGCTCTCTCAACAACAATTTTTGAACCCATATCGGAGTGTGTTGCAGAGCCAGCCCCATCCGATACAATCGCAATTCCCCATCCATTACCGAGTGGCTGATATGAACAGAAATCTTGACAAGGAACGTCAGAACTAATATGACTTTTCCCTTGAACCGATGCGCCCAGAATAAAAATAGATTCATCATCACAGCCCCATGATGCTCTGACAGATTTGTCTTCTTCAGCAGGTCTAACAGGCGAAGTATCTTTAGGAGTTACAGTTTCTTTACCAGACGTTTCTCCTTCACGGGTTTCTTCATTTGATTCTGCAGGAATCTCCTCTTTGTCATCACTAGATGATGTAAGAGAGTCTGCTTCGTTTTCACATTGATCAAGAGCGTCTTCTTCCTTTTCCGTTAATGAATCACTTTTTTCTTTTTCAGAAGGTTCATTAGGCGAAGTTTCTCCGGGAGTTACCGTTTCTTTACCCCGTGTTTCTTCATTTGATTCTGTTGGGACCGCCTCTTTATCATCGCTAGATGATGCAGGCGGGTCAATTTCTCCTTCACATAGACAGGAAGCGTCCTCTTTTTCCTTTTTCGTTAATGAATCATTATTTTGTTTTGTATGTTGCAACCTTAAATCAACATTTATTAACTCAAACAATTTATTCAATAATTGAATTAATTTTTCCCGATATATAAAGCACATTGCCACAATAATTGTTGTGACAATGCATGTGCGAAAATAGCCCATCTCGTATGTTATGTAACTATTATTTTACTGCGAAATTCTTCATCCAATCTGCCGGGCTTGGAAGGTCAACTTCACCACCAATACCTGTAGATGTAACACTTGACATGCTCGCACTCAGCCACTTAAAGAACGAGCTAAATTTTGCATCTCGCAATTTCATGGCAGGGATGTCTCCTTGGAGTTGAGAAAGCACCTCCATGTTGGCTCCATCAACACCGATAGGTAAAAAAACATATTTTTTTGCACTTGTGTCATTCTTGATTTTACTTGCAAGTGCACTAATATTCTGATCAGCATCAGGTTCCCCATCTGTCATGAGTACAATCCATGGGCGATAGTAACTCTGATTTGTTTCTTTATACCAAGCTTTGCGATCTTGAACTAATTCAATCGCAGCATTCACACCGTCAACCAACGCAGTATTGCCACATGCATTTATATGCGGAAAAGCACAATTTTGAATTAGTGCTGGTGCTTGTTCCGTTTTTACATCATCATTAAAAGAGACAATTGCCAGCTCCAATCGTTGCTTTGCAGTGTCGTCATCTTCGATTTCTTTATAAAAAACCTTAAGACCTTCTTCTAATTTATCAAGTTTTGTTGTTCCTCCTTCAACAATATCACACAATTTGCCATCTACCACTTCCTGGCGCAAAACTTTTAGATTATCCGCCCCCTCAATTACATTAAGCATTGATCCTGAAGCATCTAGTACCA
This sequence comes from Candidatus Sodaliphilus limicaballi, assembly GCA_018065815.1. Taxonomy (GTDB): domain Bacteria; phylum Bacteroidota; class Bacteroidia; order Bacteroidales; family Muribaculaceae; genus Sodaliphilus; species Sodaliphilus limicaballi. The sequence goes on from JAGHSP010000302.1 coordinate 3,808, forward strand.
AAACACACAAACATTTCTCTTCATAATTTGAGGCTGCCTCACCACTAAACCTATTATTTGCCATAACAGTTCAAACTATCCCTGCAGTACCATAGGGACATTTATATAATAAAGAAAAACGTGGCACTGCTGTGCTACATCTTAAAGTTGTGGTCCTGAGAAAACCTGAGATACGATGTGCAAGAGCAGTCCACGCTATAAGCGCAGAACGCATCATGCCTCTCGTTGTATCTCGTCAGAAATTTCTCAGGTTTCAACTTTAAACGATGAGCATAACGTTTCCGTTAATTTTCCAAATGTGTGTGATCACGTAATCACATCGCAAAGATATATATATTTTTTGAAATTGTAAAAATTTGTTCTAATTTTTTTCTCTGTCACTTGTAGTCCTCTCGCTGAACACTCTGATTATAAATATTTCGAGATTCGCATGTAAAAAAGCCACTTGTAAGTAAGTCGCGTACTTGCAGCACGCCTTCCATTTGTTTTCTTTAACCAGGGGTTACGTTCGCTTCGCTCACTTCACCCCCGGTTATCAATAGTCGCACCTTGTGCGACCACGCACCTATCGGAGCGATTATTTACTTTATTTATATAC
>JAGHSP010000169.1 GCA_018065815.1 Candidatus Sodaliphilus limicaballi
AAGACTAATTTCAACGATGTCAAAGAACTCGATTATCCCCTCTTTGAGGGACTATTTGATTAAATTTAACTTCGTCCCGATTTTAACGGGACACTAATGAATCTCATAGTCTTTTGTGTTACCTCTCACACCATCAACGGTACCAATTAACCGTCCATTCAAATTATAAATAGCAACATAAAATGACAAACTATACTGTTTTAATCGTATTTTCATTTTCCCATCGATTTCGATATTCCAACTTAGATAAGTTTGAGCTGGCAAAACTTCATAATTTGAAGTCACCGTAATCTTTGCTCCTAGTTCGTCTTCCCAGTTACCTTTTAGGTAAGTTATACTATCGATGTATTCTTGGCATTTCTCAATATAATCAGATACAAACTCTTCGCTTCTCTTAGATAATTCTCTGCAACTCAGATTCAAAGAACTTGCTCCGTTGTTTTGCGATGTTGGTTTAACTGGAGTATTGGACGGCGATGTCACATCTAAAGTCTGCTTCCATTTTAAGCCGAATGCAATACTCTGGAAGATACAAGAAACCATGTCAAATTGAAACCCGGTTTCTTGTACATATTTATTCATCAGTCGCTCGCTATTAACGTCCCATTTACCAATCAATAACAACTGTTGCATATAACCATCAGTTATCATGCTCGAGATGATATATTTTGCAGCAGGCATCGCTTGATATGCCTGCAAATCACTTAGGATGTTCACTAACCGAGGCTGCGTTAAAATTGCGCGACCATCAGTTTTAATTATCTGTTGTAATGCTTTATGTAATTCCATATTTAAAGAGATTTTAATCCTTCATAGGGTTTTATTGATGTACTGAATAAACCACAGCAGTCATGCTTATGTGTACATGTAGAACAAGTTTCTATGAACTTATTCTTCCAATCTGAGATACTTTTTTGTGCAAACCTTCTATATTGCTCTGGCAATAGGCAAAGAGGAATGTTATAGATATTGACATCATACTTCCACTCCGACAAATATTTTACAGCCGAAGTTAACTCGGGTATATATTCTATAGGTTCAATCCAAATGTTTTTGCTATGCTTTACCGCATACCCAACATATTCCATTCCCATAAAGGCAATCCAACCAACAAATGACAGATTACGGTGAATGTATTGTGCCATTGAATAGAATCGCTTATAGTTTAATGCGTTCATAACAATGCGTAATTCAATGCATACACCTGCGCCTGCCAGGTTATACAACCCTATCATGGTTTCATTAAATGCACCTTTGCAACCAGCAATAATATCATGATCTTTATAGTAGTCACTATGAAACGGTACTCCGACAACTAATTTTTCTCCACCAGCTTGTGCAAGTCGCATTGTGTATTCGCCATCTTGAAAAGCACGCCCATTACTGAGAATGTGTATCTCGGTGTTAGGCAACTGCTCGCGTACCAAAGAAACGAGTGATATTAGTTTTTCTCCTAATAGTGTTGGCTCGCCACCAGTAATGCCAATCATCGGCAAGTCCTTCGGGGCTTGCATAATACGTTTGATATTCTCTTTATAGAGTTCTTCAATATCGTCTGTAACAAGTGGTGGTTGGCAGCACATAATACAGCGGTTGTTGCACTGCGAGGTAGTGAACAGCGTGTTATCATTTGATTTTATGTCAATATCTCGTTGTATCATACTAACCAACTTTTGAAAATGGGCATCACTTCATCATGACGCTCAATCATGAGTGATATTATATACTCAATAATGGCTTTATTTTTTTTACATAACAAAGATGTTGGTCGATAACCATACATGTCATTTTGAGTTGAATGGTTTCGAACAGGGTCTGCACCACAAAACGCGCGTACTCCACAATCGGCACATCCTGCCAATGCTTCATTGGACCAATGTTTTGCAGCTTGTTTTGCAGACTTACCATATACAATCTTTTCGTAAGGTTCGGTTACTTTTCCCAAACGGAAAGTGAAATCTCCAAACTCAGCGAGCATTCTGGATTCATCTGATGCATAAACATATCCATCATAGTTATAAACCAAAACAGAGTTTATTATCCCCGCTGGAGACTGTAAATCTACAAATCCTGCGGTAAATGGTGTTATCATCTTCTTTAGAATAATAGCAGCAAATTCTTCAATAAAAAATACTCCTTTTTTATTGAGTTCAATTATATGCTCCATCGCTTTTTTATAGAAGTCGATAAACCTATTTGTATATTTTTGCCAATCAGGATTTGTTGTAGCAAGCCCATAAGGGTTTAGTGCTCGCAAGAAAATGCTACTAAATCCTAATCGAACGTATTCGTCAATGATTTCACAAGGATGGTCTAAGGCCAATTCACTCGTTGTCATAAGAGCAGATACTTGATCATTCCCAAGCATTTTTCTTGCTTTAGATATACCTGCTACCACTCTTTCATAACTATCGGTTTTACCCCTATTAGTATTGTGAAGAAAAGCAGGACCGTCAAGCGAAGTTGAAATAAGCACTTTATATTGCGTGCAAATATCCATTATCTCTTCGGTTAAATGTACGCAATTAGTGCAAAGCACATATTTAATTTCTCGTTTTTCAGTCTTATTTATTTCCTCGGCAAGTTCTATACCATAACGGATTAAGTCGGGTTCAAGACTGGGTTCACCTCCTTGAAGTTCCATTGTCAAGTGCTCTGATGGAGAATTAAACATTAATTCTACTGCATGCTTCATCGTTTCCTTTGACATTGAAACAGCGGAACAATTTTCATTGACACTAGAAGCTTGACAATAAATGCAATTCTGGTTACACCGCAACGTTAATACGAATATGTGTAATGCTGTAAACTGATCCAGAAAACGTTTCTTTTCTCTTAATCGCATACAATACACATCACTTAATGATGGAATCTGCGTGTCACTTACAAAAAAATTTGCTATTAATGATTTGAACAGTTCATCGTCAATTGGCTCATGTTTTACCAACTTTGACACAGTGCCATTCGGCGATATAATAATGTCGCCCAACTCGTTTACAAGCACCTCGTGATTGCTTATACGAGAGAATGTGAATGGAAGTAAGTGGTAGTTCATTCGCTCAAATCTTCTTCGCTTAATTCAATATCATCGGCAAATGCCTTTGCATAGAGAATGGTTCTAATATCGTGCGTTTCAGTTTCAATAATACCTCGCACTTTATAATCATTTAGAGTGTCCATAAACTCACACTCAATATCTATATCACGTGTTGACACTTCAGGTTTTAATGATATGCTGATAGTCTCAGTATCACCTTCTAAATGTCGTTGGAAGGTGTACTTTCCTGATAGCCAATAAATGGTTTTTGAGATTGCGGCATCATCATATATTTTGCGGTCAATCGCTAACTTCATTTCGATTTGCTCCTTAATTTCTCGATTGTTACAAAATCAGCATTACCTGTTACGGGTATATCGCTATATGCCTGAAATAATTTCACAGCTGTTGAAATATCCTCAGTATATTTCGTATTGTTACCATTTTTCTCAATTAATTTAGGATTTGGAGGATACCCCGCTTTGTTTAGCAACTCAACCAACTGGGTTACATCATATCCTTCCATGGGGACATTCAATTCACGAATACCGAGCATGATTGTGGTTTTAGAACTGTCCCAATTTCGAAGTTTACTTGCAATGTCACTGTCAACCTTGCCTGTTTGTTTAAGTCCAGCATCTTTCTGGAAATTTTTTACAGCTGTGGTCACATTTGCATCAAACAAAGAATGCCCTGATTTTGTTTGAACCTTATTTTTGTTCAAATAATTATTATTTACGAGGATTGTGGTCAGTTCTGTAACATCTGCACCATATGAGCCATTTGACAGAGTTCGATCACCTAATGAATAAGTGTCAACTGTTTTCTTGACTTTAGACGGAGTAGAATATAAAGAACTCGGTGTTGATGAGGAACTACTTGAACTTCCATAGGAACCACCATAAGATCCTCCATAACTTCCTGTTGTACTTGAAGAATGAGAAGTGTGAGAATAGTGATTGCCATGACGAGAAGATGAGTGCGACCTGTGAGAAGAATGCGATCTGTGACTTGCAATAAGCTTAATATCACCATTACGCTTAACTGTCCACACATTTTTCAAGACTTTACGCTTTAGGTTATCAACTTCTCCTAATTTAGAATTATCCCCTAAATCACCTAAAGACAATGGCATGCTTGTTGTCGTATTTTCTGCCTTTGAATTACCATGGATTAACGACATTGCAGCCGAAACAAAAAGCGTTTTCAATATGTTCTTGGAAGGTTTTTTCATTTTTCTTTACTTTTTATTAATTTTAACCAATAATCATCAGGCGATACAAGCAATGCCTCATCAAGAAGTTTCTTTCCTTCGACATCAAGTTTTCCACCATTTTTTGATATATTACTGATAAGTTTTTCTCTTATGTCTGTAATAGTTTTTGCAATCTTTTCATTAGCTGTACTAACCATTCTTTTTGCATCTTCGCGATCAGTTAATACAGAACTTGGAATCTCATTCAATTTGGCTTTTGCGGCTACCAACTTGTTCTGGTCAACTAAATCGTTTGCTTCATAACAAATTGCTTTTACTAATTCTTCAATGGCTTTATCAGCATCCCCTTTTTTCCCAAGAAAACCATGGTTATAGCCATCAGCTGCTTCATCATAAGCCAATAAAGCCGATGAATAATCTTGGCCAACCAAACTTTCTGCCTTTTCCATTTGTTGGTTAAACTTTGCAATATCATCTTTGAACATTATATATTGCACACCCCAACAAAAAGGAAGCGATAGAATAATTAAGGGCAGGATAATTCTTTGCAAAACCTGTTTTCGACGTTTTTGGGGCGAAACTTGATATTTACTAAATATCTCATCACGCTTTTTCTCGCAAAAATTGTCATATTTTCGCTCGATTTCGGAGTATAACTCTTTGATACGAATTTCTAAAGGTTTTAGTTCTTCAAGAACTTCGTCCTTATATACAGCGCTTTTTGAAAGAATACCACCAGAACGCTTGTCTAAAGCATCGTTCTCTAATCTGTCAACATAATCTTGTTTCAGATTATGCAAAATTACTATAGAGTGATTCTTGTACTCTTCAACAAACTCTGCAAGTCGTTTTGCTTTAGCTGCAGTACACCATCCGTCATAAGGCTTTTTGGTTTCACCAAACATCTTCTTGATTTCATCCTCTATTTTTTTTAGTTCGTCTATGGATTTTGAATCAAGATCTGTTGGTTTTGACTTTTGAGTGTCACAGTTAGGTTTAGCTGTAAAAAGAACTGAACTATACTTGCGCTTTAATCGCTCAATCTCATTTTTACATGCATTTTCTTTTTCTTGCCGATGTTTTTCAACTTTCTTTGTAAACTGTCTCTCACACCAATCGGATTCATTATTCCCTAAAGTCTCTGCAATAACCTTATATTTAGACTCAATTAGGAAAAGTTCATTCATTACTTCTGCGGAAAAATACCCAGCAGGTTCATGAAGCATATCTTTAGGCAGAATGATGTTTTTTTCAAGTGTACTAAGATACTCGTTTTTCAAATCATTCAATTGCTCATCGAGAGTATCTAATATGCTGCCTTGTTTTGCATAGGCATCATATGCGTTGGATTCTGGCTTATTTACATTGTTGATAATACCAAATGCATACAAGAAACAATCAAACACGTATGAAACTAAAGCTTTTTTGTATTTGCTATTTTTTTGTACGGCTAAACGAACTTTGTCAATTTCTGACATGCATGATTTACCCTTTCCCTTGTAAGCTAAATACACTTTTCCTAATTCTCCAGAGTCCTGTAAGTCTTTTAAAATTACTTTACAAGCAGGAAAATCACTAAAAGCCAGCAAATCAGAAAGAATATTTACAAATGTTGGTGACGCAATAATTGCTTCACCCATTTGCTTCATTGCATCCTTTATAGCAATATGTAATCCGTTACTACTCATGCAATCTTAGCTATTATCTTTAGTACTATCTTCTGCTATATCCTGTGTATTTTCTGTTTCCTCATTATTTGTTTCGTCACAAGATTGTGAAATGTCTTCTGATTGAGTTGTTGGTGCATCGTTATTATTTCCATCAGACATTTCTAAACATGTATCTTCGGTTTCAACGTCGTTTCGCTCAGAGTCAACTTTAAAAGGATTACCTATGTTATTTTCGGTTCCATCAACATCAGTATCTTTAGTCGTTATTTCTGATGACTTAGATTCAATTTGCTCAACTGCGTCTGCATTCTCTTCTGTAGTTATAGGTGCATCTGCAGTTTGCTCATCTAAACGATGTTCTGCAACTAGTACCAACTGCTCACCAAATCCTAACTCATCGTTATAGGGTTCATATTCTTCACCTAATTCCTGAGAAAACCTATCATATTTTTTTGCTTGGTCGCGCTTCATTTGATAGGTTCGTTTCAGCTCGGTGACAGTATATTGCATATCTATTTTCTCTTTTGGAGAAAATAATCTTTTGCCCTCAAATTGATTATACTTAGAAAGAATCTGCTCGAGCTTTTGATTGAGAGTAGTTATTGCATTAAGGACGTTGTTTCGTTGCCATAGAATTATGTTCCTGACGGTGTTTTTTAGAAGCAAATCGTCATAAATACAAGCTATTGACATATCATCTTGACTGCCTTTTGCACTCAATTCGGGTAACGTGCTTTCTAGCGTGAGCTTGGACTCCTCATGCCCATCACTTACAAACATCTTAGCAACTTGGGCATAAAAGTTGACCATATTAGTTGTCTCACCAAACGAATCGTCTATTCCGTCACTTCCAAGGAATATAGCAACAGGAAATGTGTTATTACCTTGATAGCAATACCGGAACTCATCTAATGCACTAGTATCACACAAAGATGTTGTTTTGTTTAGGAAACACCTATCATCCCAAGGTATGGGTTCACTCCAATTACCTTCTTGGTCAAAGGCAATGCACTTGCCATCTCCCACATGAAACGCGAACCAAAAATCTGTTGTTTGAGCATAACACATCAATGTACACCCATAGGTTTTCTCTAATGATTCCTTATGCTCAAAATCTACTATGTACTTTGCTTCAAGCGTTTCTCGCTCTGCATCGGTTAAAGGGGTGTTCTCGGCATGTTGAAGTATTTTTTCGCGCCAACGAAAAATAATTGCCGAGAACAGTTGCCTCATGGCAGCGTCAACCTTGGTTTTCTTTGCAAAGTTGTCATTTTGCACCTCAGTGTCAAGCGCAGAAACTTGGGTGAATGGAGCACCTTTGAATAATTCATCACCCACGCCGTCAATGAATGTGGTGACACATTCTCTCGTGATTTCAGTGGCATATTTAGCACCTACATCACTACGGAAATAGCGTTTACCTCCATGTCCATCGCACACAATGGCAATGGCAAGACGATCACTAATCTCGCTATACGAATAGTCCTGGCAGACCTTATTGGTTGCCTTATGACTTTCTCCTTGACAGGAACAATGTAGGTCTTTCATCAATGCTTAATCCCAATCGTCGTAGTTATCAACCGCAGGAGCAGCAGGAGCAGCAGCAGAATCGGCTCCCTTAATATCTTGAACAGCTTCCGTCACATCCTTAATCACCTGATCTTGCTTGGTAACATCACCGGCAGTGCTACTCTTGCTTCCAATTTGAGAAGAAGTCACAGCAACCACACGGATAATCTGTTTCAAAGCTTCGATATTGTGGACTGTGAAAACAGCCTCGCTTGAACCAGTAAAGTCTTTCAAAACATCCTTGTCAGCGTCATCTCCAATAGCAATTGCCACTTTGATTGCCGCTTTATACCAGTTGTTTGACTTAAGTTTAGACAACCCTCCTTGGAAATCATCTGTAGGACCGCCATCGGACAACAAGATAATTGCAGGAGCAAAAGAACCACTGGCAGCCTGCATAAATCCGTTGCGTGATAATTTGTTGTTAAGTTCAACGCAAGCAGCACCGAGAGATGTTAATCCTCCAGCCTTTACATCCTGCCATACAAACTCAGAAGCCAACTTTGGCTCGGTGTAAAGCCATTGTGTTCCGCTTGAAAATTCAAGAGCGGCTACTTTGATTTCTGCATCAGGATTAGTTTGCGAAATTTCGTCAAGCATGGGTAATACGTTAACAACAGCATCGTTAACAGCACCAATCTTATTACCATCCATACTACCAGAAGTGTCAATCACGAAGAAAAGGGTCATCGTTCTACGAGGAACGCTTACGACGTCGTCTAATAATGCCATAATAAATATAGTTTTTAAGTTTATTTTTTTGTTATTTCCAAATTATAATCAACATTGTGGATTTTAAGTTTAATCTTAAGACCAGGTTTTGCCGGCATATAACCTTGTGGTTCGACCTGTTTTACTTTCCCACTTTGCGTTTCTACTATCCATGCATCGGGTGACACATTTTGTATTAACATTATACCCGCTGAATCCATTGCAACCTTCCCATCAGGGATATTATCCGTGTCTATATAAATTTCAGTCTTTGGTGTTAACGGAAGTTCACGTGTGCCGAGAATAAGTCTCAATGATGTATCAATAGTCTTGCCACAGTTCATGCATTGGTTTGATGTTTCTTGTATCTCAACAAATGTTTCCTCGCCACAAGAAGGGCAGATTACCATTTCATCACGAACCTTATTTATGATGTCCTTCCACCTCATCTCAATCAGGCGTGTGTTAGGCTTTCGTAATTTGTCCTCACTAAACTGCTCAATGAAAGTATCACGCAGTAATTTGGGGAATGCATTCCAACGCCTAATAACATTCTGGTGAATACCACGTACAGGTCGGTTAGTATCATTGTTAGGATTGTAGATGAATGTCGCTTCACTGCCGTAGAACTTCTTCTCGAAACTCTCGGTCATGCAAGGACATGCTACCACACGAGCACCCTCAAATGGATGATTGGCATAGAACAACATAAACAAAATAACAGATAGCGAGAATTGGTCACTATACTTGTCGGGGACTCCTCCATCAACAATTTCAGGAGCCATGTATCTCGCCTTGCCCATAATACCACTCTTTTCACCCTGTGGCATTACATTGTCATTATCACAAATCAATACATCACCAGTACGAGGATCAATAAAGAAATTGCCGTCATTCAAATCTTGGTAACTGTAACCATGACGATGCAGCATCATAAATCCGTCACAAATCTTCATTGCAGCGGCAAGCATTGCAGTAACCGACTTGAAGGTTACTTTTGCCAACAAAAAATTACCAAACTCATAGTAGTTAGTAGGACGGAGTTTCATCACATAGCCGAAACTGCCGTTTTCGCGCTTGGTAATATACTCTGGCCATAAAAAAGCATCACTTGGCGCACCTGAATTGATGTTTCTCTCTAGATTTCTGTAAAATTTATCACCAGGATCAGTCAGATACCATTTCAGTGCCATCTGCGCACCATCAAGGTCAACAAGGTAAACAATACCTTGACCACCCCGGCCTAGTTCCTTTTTAATCACAACATAGCCACCACCTTGTAGGGCTACTTTTGTTCCCCTATTTAATTCTGCCATAATGTTTTTTGTTTACAATTTAATAACCGCCACCTTTTAAGTCAATAGCATCTACCTTTGTGATAGTTCCTCTAAATCCACATTTAGGACAGGTGACTGCTTCTTCTCCGTGGTAACAAACAACACATCCACATGAGCCGCATGTATAGAAATTCTTTGCCCCGCAATGCGGACAACCAGGATATTCGCTGTCAATTGTAACACCGCCGCGTACAGTTTTAGCATCATATCCTTCACGATGTGCTTTCTCAGAATCAATCTTGAAAGCCCAAACAAATTTGAATTGACCAAAGCCAATTTTGTCAACAGTTATTCCATAGGGAGCCCTTGCCCTGCTGCACATTGCCATTACTGCAAATGCTTCGTCACTTAATGGTGTCATAACAAATTAAAGAGTTATAGAGTTCACCGAATTTTTTTTCATAAAGAGGTATATATCAAAACACAAATTTACAAAAATATAATTGATATACCAATTT
>JAGHSP010000277.1 GCA_018065815.1 Candidatus Sodaliphilus limicaballi
CCAGGCATTCCAGAAGCCTTCAGTAACTAACCGCAAGAAGATGATGAAGGCCGTTTACGTTCAGCAGCTCCGCGCAAAGGAGGATTAATCCACTGGACAACATTCTCTTAAAACCCTAAACTCGGGGTTAAAGATATACCGCACCAGGCACAACACCCGGTGCGGTTACTTTTTTTTAGTGTTATTAATCATTTCTTGGAAAAACAAGACTTGTAGAGCCAACAGCTGACGCTGATGGCACGGGGGCTTAAGATGCAATGGAAAACTTGGATTATATGTTGTGACATTGCGCGGGCTGTGAAGGGGGGAATGTCTTAATTTTTCTTTCATTTTTTTGTTTTACGCAAAAATAAAGTATCTTTGCAATTAGTTAATATTTTACAAGAGTGAATAGTACTTCCCAACATATTACCCGAGACCACTTGCAGGCGGCGCTTGATGCTTGCCACATGGCTAACAGACAGGGCTATGAGGACGCCAAGGTCTATCTCGCAGGGCTCAAGCAGTCGATTGAGGATGCTTCGTTGATTATCACTGACTGCCTGGGCGACTTGGAGACTTATCATGTGACCGACATTGCCCTGATCAATAACATCAAGTCACAGCTTGAACTGGTGCAGACCGAGTTTAAATCGTCGTTCTTCGAGACACAGAACAACCTGGAAACGAAGCACAAGGAGAACTCTAGGTTTAACATTACCCTGTTTGGCCGCACCAAGGCCGGCAAGAGCACACTGATGGAGATTCTCACTCACGGCGACGGGTCGCACATAGGCAAGGGGGGGCAACGCACCACCCGCGACGTGCGCAGCTATGAATGGGAAGGTATGTCGGTGACCGATGTGCCTGGCATTGATGCCTACGGCGGCGATGAAGACGACAAGAAGGCCGAGTCGGCAGCCATCTATGCCGACCTGATACTGTTCATGATCACAGCCGGCCAGCCGGAGGGCACCGAGGCCGACTGGCTGGTGAAGCTCAAGCGCATGGACAAGCCCATAGTGTGCGTGTGCAACTTCAAGCAGAGCATAGGCGAGAAGGTGGACGACTTCAGGCTCAAGCGCTTGCTCGACAACCCCGACAAGCTCAACGAGCGCATGAACATAGACGGGTTGAGCGAGCAGTTCAACAAGTTCCTGCACGAACAGCTGCCAAGCGAGCATGTGGAGTTTATCGTGACCCACCTGCTTGCCAAGTATGCCTCGCAGCAAGAGAGTTACGCCAGCAAGAAGGACGAGCTGGAGAAGGTGAGCCGCTTTGCCCTGGTGGAGGACGCTATCATCAATGAGGTATATACTAATGGCGTGCTGCACCGCAAGAAGTGCTACCTGTCGATCATCGACGCGCCGCTGTTCCAGCAGATGAACCTGCTCTTTGACTTCAGCAGCAACGCCCACAGCCAGTACCTCGTCATGCAAGACAAGATTGCCCAGTTTGAGGACTGGTGCACATCGTTCAACCGCGGGCAGAAGTCTAATATCTCCAACTCTATCACCCGCGAGTACAACAAGCTGCGCAACTCGATTCCCGGCTTTGTGGAGATGCACCTCGAGGACAGCAACGTGGACGAGGCGTGGAAGGAGCATTGCCAGCGATTCACCACGCAGGCCAACCTGGACAAGCTGTTCACGACCGTGCAGACGAGGCTTGAGGAGAAGATCGCCGAGATGCTGTCGGAGCTGAAGACCGAGATGGACTTCTCTTACACCTGGCAGTACACCAACACGCTGGGCAACTACCAGTTTGTGAACTGGAAACGCGTGATGAAGTGGACCGGAGCGTTGAGCAGCGCAGGCCTGGCAATAACCGCCATGGCCCTGTCGTCTAACCCCATAGGTTGGGCAGCTGCTGGCGTGGGGGCGGCATTCTCGCTGCTGGCATGGCTGTGTGACTCCAAGGAGAACAAACTGCGCGAACGCCGTCTCATGCTCACCCAGAAACTCAACGAGAGCATCGACTATGCCGAGAAGAAGAGCAAGGAGAAGACCATCGGGTGGTTCAACATCAGCATCATCAAGAACGAGAACACCGTTGCCGACACGCTGAAGATGATAGGCAGCAGCCTGCTGGCTCTGTCGGCAAGCGAGAGGGAGCTGGCACTGGGTTACAGCAAGAACCACAAGAACATAAGCAAGATGATGATTGCCAACATATTCAATGCCCTGGGGCTTGACGCTCCCGAGCTCGACCGCATTGAGTGCGTGGCTCGCGTGCCAGGCCGCCGCGTGGCTATCGTGGTGAACGGAACCGCTGACCTGCCATGCAGCGTGCACGACATATCGTCGAAGCTGGGCAACAAGGAAACCATCCATGTGGTCAAGTGGCAGCAGGGCAAGCCGGCCGAGGAACAGCTCGCCTACCTGCTTAACTACTTCGACATCGACCTGGAGCCGCAATTCATGCAGCTCGACGGCGGCCAGCACACAATAGTGTACTTGAGCAACAGCAACTTCACTATGGAGGAGATTGACTCGATAAACCTGATACAGCAAATAATGAACATCCACATCATATTGAGAAAATGAACATGAGCAAGTTAAGTATAGAAGAATTCAACGCCGAGGCGTTAGAACTGTTTGCCGAGACCCGCCAGGCATTCTCATCGTCATCAATCGAGAACCTGAAACACAGGGCTCAATTCGTGCCCGCTCATTTTGTTGACGAAGGCAAGAAAGTGAGCATCGTCTTTGCCGGCCAGTACAGCGCAGGCAAGTCGTCGATCCTGTCGATCCTCACCGGCCAAGAGCTGGAGATAGGCCAAGGAGTGACCACAGGCGAGTGCCATGTGCTCGACTGGAACGGCATCGAGGTGGTAGATACCCCGGGCATCCACACCCAGAAGCGTCCTGACCATGACGAGATGACCTACAAGGCAATGGCCGATGCCGACCTCATCGTGTTTGTGTGCACCGCCGAGGGGTTCAGCGAGGGGCTGGGCAACCACTTCCGCAAGCTGCTCATCGAGAAGGGCAAGGGCAACGAGATGATGCTAGTGTTCAACAAGATGGAGTCGTCGGCCTATGGCAACACCGAGGAGGGCCAGGCCGAGTTTTTCGCCCACGACGTGCTTCCCGTGATTTCGCCCGAATACACAGCCGAAGACCTCTATGTGAGCTATATCGACGTGAACTGCTATCTCGATGCGCAGGAAGCCGATGGCGAAGACCGCGCGGAACTGTTGAAGATGAGCGGATTTGACATCTTCTACGAGAACATGAACCGCTTCATCGCCAAGAAGAAGACGCTGGGCAAGTGCACCACATCGCTCTACAAGCTTGAGCAGATGCTTTCGGAGGCCATGGCCGAGTTCAAGAGCGGCGACTACTGCGCCGACGGTTCGATTGAATTGCTCAACCAGCAGCGCCGCATGCTCACCGAGGCAAAGGAGCGCATCAACACCGAGGCCTACAACCTGATACGCCGCAAGTCGCAAGAGGTGCGCAACTGGGGATATGACATCGCCAACAACCTCACCTCGCAAGAGAAAGAAGAAGAGGTGAACGGCAAGCTGCAAGAGAAATACCAGAGCACCAACTCGGTCTATACCGAGGCCGTGCGCGAACTTGAAGAAATCATCAAGCTCGAGAACGACACGCTCGTGAAGAACGTGGAGCGCCTCGAGACCACCGAGTTTGCCGGAACTTTGAAGTCGGCAATCAAGAAAGAGATAGGCGCCATCAAGCTGTCGCAAGAAACTGCCGGCAAACTGCGCACCGGGTCGGAACAGGCAATCAAGATAAGCCGCTGGATAGCCCAGTGTGCCACCGGCCCCAAGACCGAGATAGGCTGGAACACGGTGTTCCTGCTAGGGTCTTTTGCCTCGCCCGAGGCCGAGAGCATGATGCTGCAGGCAGGTCAGACCTTCGGCAAGCAGTTCAAGCCCTGGGAGGCCGTGAAGGTGTCTTCCAAGATAAGCAAGTTCGGCAAAGTGCTGGGCGTGGGCGGCGTGATGCTGGGCATAGGGCTTCAGATATGGGACGACTGCCAGGAGGAGAAAATGCAGAAGCAGCTCCTGGGCTGCCGCAGCGACATACGCAACACCTTTGACGAGGCAGCCAACGTCATCGACATGAAGTTTGACGAAGACACCCAGTCGTGGATTGACGCCAACATCAACCCCAAGATTGCGGCAATCGACGAGCAGATCAAGCAAATCGAGGAGGCAATCCAGTCAACCGATGCCGAGTTCAAGCACTACGGCACCCTCATCGAGCGCACCCGCACGCTCATTTCACGCATACAAGAAAACTACTGAAACATCATCAGTCAGCATTTATCGGGCCGCAATCATCCTCAACCAGCAACCCGAAGAAGAATAAATACTGATAGCACCCTGTGAATTAAGGTGGGTTCTATTAATTATGTCGAGGCGATTTTGAGATATGTTTTGAGTAGATTTTATGACAACGACAGAGTCGTTACACTGCATCGTAACCGAT
>JAGHSP010000179.1 GCA_018065815.1 Candidatus Sodaliphilus limicaballi
GGTCTGCGACCAGCGGTTAACCAAAGTCACGACCTCCCTGAGGTCTAAAAAATCCACAAAATATATATTTTCAATGAGAAAATCAGTGAGTTCAGTGAGATCCGCGCGGGGAGTTCCATTGCTGAATAGTTACCTTTTAAAATAAATGATACTAATTTATGTAAAAGCTAAAGTTGAATTAGTATTTCTCAATGAGGCAGGTATGTTTCTTTGTGTCTTTGTTGTAGTTGATACCCACGAGCAAGAGATTGCTAGTATATTCCAGCACTTTACCTTGGTATTCCTTGCGACGTATTTGTTCTATTGCTGCGTAGGCATCTTTGTCATATTTCAACTCAACAACCATAGCTGGAAGATTAACATGCTTGCGTGGAATGAACACAAGATCGGCAAATCCTTTGCCCGAAGGCAGTTCGCGATGAACGATGTAGTCATTCTTAGCATAGATGTAAGCGATAGAAAGAACGCAAGAGAGCGAGTTCTCGTCGTTGTAAGATAGGATACTAGTGTTTTCATCGTGAGCAACATCGATGATACTTGCTACCTTGAGAGCGTCGCCTGTGAGGGTGGCATTGACTAATTCCTTGGATAACTTAATCGTGTTAATGACTTCTTGCCAGTTGTTGGCTTGGACTGCGTTTATTATCTCGCCTGCTATTTCTTTGTTGGGGATATAGCATTCGTGTTCAGCAGCATCATAGGCAAGATACCCTAGATGGATGAGAACAGTAAAGACATCATCTTTGGTGTTGATGACCGACATGTCGTTAACAAATCCTGTGGGATTCACGACGCATCGCCCTCCTGCCAGCATATTGATGATATCATCCTTAAGCCCATCAAAATTCATGTCGATATACGAAGCCATTCTGTCGTAGGAACCGGTTGCAGCCCAAAAACTGCTGCATTCACCGGCATTGATGGCGTTCATCACTGAGTTAGGATTGAAGATTGACTGTTCATTACCTATCTTGTAACCGTCATACCATGTAACCAGATCGTCAAAGGTTATTTCGTTACATTTCTCGCACAGGACTTTTACTTCATTGCTGGTGAAACCGAAACTTGCCGCAGCATTGCGTGGCTTGACCATTGAGTACTCACGGAAGTTGTTTAGGGCCGACTCGGTGTTATATTTAACCATGGGAAGAATGCCCGTGAGGTATGCACCCACGAAAACCTTGTCAGAACTTTGCGATTTGAAAAGGCGGCGCAACAGCATGACATACTCGTCCATCTCGGTGGGGGCCACTTCTAGAGGGGAACCTTTATACTTGCGCCTTTCGGGAAACTCTCGACATATGGCATCCCATTCGTCGATGATAAAGTAGAAACGTTGGCCAGTTTGATTGAAAATGGATTGTAAACACCCCATGAGATCGGCACCTTCCTTGTATTTCACGTCAGGAAACTCTAGTTGGATTTCTTCAATAAGTTCTTTTTGAATACTCTTTACTATGTGTCCGTGATATTCTGGTTGAGTTGTGAAGGATGTGATATCTAGATAGAGTACGTTATACTTGTTAAGATGTTCTTCAAACGTGGGGTCTTTCTCGATAGCAAGACCCTTAAATAATTCGCGCGAGTCACAAGACTTGTCATAATAAGCACATAATGTCTTAGCCATCATGGATTTTCCGAACCTGCGGCAGCGTGTTGCACAGATATACTGGTCCTCAGTGTCAATGGTAGAGTTGACTGTTGCGATGAAACTTGTCTTGTCAACATATTTGCTCCTGAGAATTTTCTTGAAAGCAAGATTACCTTTATTGATGTATGTGCCCATAATAATTGTATCTTAAACGATATAAATGCAAAGTTACGATTTTTTTCGAATAGTGCAAGAATAAATCTTTGACTTTCTTCTACAGGATGGGGGCGAGGAGGCGGGCTAGTGATTCGAAGGCTTTGATGGTGACGGGACGGCGGCGCCAGTGGGAGAGGATGAGGCGTGTGCTGTGATGCTGGTCTTGCAAGAAGATGTCGAGCATGCGGCGGTTAAACGTGTTGCTGTAAACCAGTGCGTTGCATTCGAAGTTGTGCTCAAAGCTGCGGAAGTCGAAGTTGGACGACCCGGCGGTGACGAAGTCGTCATCGACAATCACTACCTTGGAGTGCAGCATGGCGTCGTCGTAGAGGTATATCTTGATGCCGGCAAGCAGGCATTCCTTGATGTAGCTGCCCGAGGCGTGGCGCAGGATAACCGAGTCGGTGCGGCGCGGAATCATCACTTTCACATCTACTCCCGACAGGGCTGCCACTTGCAGCGCTTTGAGCAAGGCATCGTTAGGCAGGAAATAGGGAGTCTGTATATACAATCGTTTTTTTGCCAGCATGATAGCCCGTAGCACGACGAATGAGTTTCCGTTCCACAAGTCGGTGGGGCCGCTGGCCACAATCTGCACTGCGTCGCCGTGTTCCACAGGCGCTGCGGTGGTGATGTTCTCGCTCGACATGGTGAGGAGTTTGCGGTTCATGTAGTTCCAGTCGATGGCAAACGTGTTGAACAGCCCTATCACGGCGGGGCCAGTGATGCGCAGGTGCGTGTCGCGCCACGGGTTGTTGTTGCGGTCTCCGGTCACATAGCGGTCGGCAATGTTCATGCCTCCTATGTAGCCCACTTTGCCGTCGATGACCACAATCTTGCGGTGGTTGCGCCAGTTGAGTCGGTTGAAGATTGACGTGAGGGTAATCTTGAGGAATGGCGATGCCTCCACGCCGTTATCGCGCAGGTGCTTGAAGAATGCTGCATTGATGGTGTAGGACCCCACGTGGTCATAGAGGATTCTCACGTTCACGCCTTCCTTGGCCTTGGCGATGAGCAGTTCGCTCAACTGCCGTCCTGTGTTGTCGTTCTCAATGATGTAGTATTGCAGGTGTATGAAGTGCTGTGCCTGGGCGATGTCGTTCATGAGTGATTCAAACTTGCTCTTGCCATCGGTGAAGACGTCCACGTTGTTGCCCTTGTAGATGGGTGTCTCGGTGAGTTCTTCGGCCAGGTGTGCTTGCTGCTTGTTGCCCTCGCTGAACAGTTGCACGGGCGATTCCTCGGCAAGTTTGTTGTCGGTGCGCAGCCTGCGCAGTTTTTTGCGCGATATCATGTGGCGGTGCTTGAGTCGCCTGCCGAAGAGCAGGTACAGCAAGATGCCCACCATGGGCAGGAGCACGAGGATAGTGGCCCACCCCAGCGACTTCACCGGGTTGCGGTTCTCGCTCAAGATAATGACCAGTGTTCCCACAATGGTGAGGGTGTACAATACCATGAAGATATCATACACGACCGATGCGTAGGGGAAAAGTTCACATAGTATCATGATCTTGAATCAAGCGTGCAAGTAAATAAAAAAGCCAAGAGGCATGTGTCCTGGCTGTTAATTATCTCACTATCACTTTGCGTGACCACTGGCTGCTGCACTTCACCACATAGAAGCCCTTGGGCATTTCGATGGTGGTGTGAGCGTCGGCATTGAGGCGCACGGTCTTGAGCAGCTGCCCTGTGATGGAGTAGATGTGGAACACGGCGTCACTGCCAGCTGCAGTAAACGTGATGTGTCCCACTCCGCCAGTTGCGGTTGCTGCGCTTTCAACCCGTTGCACAGTGGTGGCGACATCGGGCATTGCCCATGCCTCACCGCTATTCAGTGCAAGCGTGCAAAGTAATATGAGAACAAGTCGCTTCATCAGAGTGCAAAGTTACTGCTAATAAATGATATATACAAGATTTTGACTAAAAAGATTAGTCATGTGCATGTTGTTCTTGCGCCGTGACATCGTTTCCTGCTCTCCCGCTCTCCCACTCTCCCACTTTCCCACAGAGGCACAGAGGACACAGAGTTTATTTTTCCTTTTGTCTTTCTGTGGTTGGTTTTATGTGTCACTGCACAGATTTTCGCACTTCGTTTTTGAATGTGGGATGTGCATGTTGTGCAGGTTTTATTGATTAGACTGACAAAGTCATAAATAGTTTAAGGAGAGTCTCGCAAGTGAGTGGTTCCTGGGCAAAAACAATAAGGTGTTAGGCCCGGGCCTAACACCTTATAATAAATATTATATCTGTTTCTTAAAGTCCGAGCAGAATGGAAAGGAGAGAGTTGATGTCGGTTACATCTACTGTTCCGTCACCATTCACGTCTTCGCGTCCCTGGTAGTCTTGGCTTGACAGGCCCATGAGGGTAGCAACGATGCAGTTGATGTCGGTCACGTCAAGTGTTCCGTCGCCATTCACGTCGCCTGTCACGCTGGGAGTGCCTTTGAGGACCACTGTCTCTACGTTAGACCAGCCAGACTCGCTACCATTGGTGAAGATAGCCTTCACGCGATACTGGTACTCAGCACCGGCAGCGAGGCCTGTCACGGTATAGCTGTTACCTGTAATACCAGTAATGGTTTGCTCATCCTGGTTGCCGTTAACCACTGGCGCTTTGCGGGGCGCGCCTGCGGTCATCACGTCGTCGGCATCGCCGTTGAATATCTGTACGTCATAGATGTTCACTTTCTTTCCGGCCATTGCAGTGAGGCTTACCTTGCCGTTGGTGCTTCCGTCGGTGTTGAGGACGATGGTGTGTTCGGCCTTATTTTCGTTGGTGATAACAATACTTTCCGAAGCGCCGCCGGCCGAGACGGTGAGCGAGTAGTTATTGCCGCCACTGACAGTAGCTGCCGTTATCTTAACTACCACCTTGCCGTCATAACCGCTGAAGTCGAGTGCGGGAGATGTTATGTTGCCTGTTCCCGAGTTGCTTGCCAGTGTCAAGCCACCCACTTCTTGATATACTCTTACTGCCGACCATCCGCTCACGTCGGTGTACTTCGAGATTGAAGACGCGATGTTCTGTGAAGGAGCTGATGTTGTGCACTTAGAGAATGTTTCGTGGAGAAGTTCAGTGAAGTTTTCCATGCCCACGCGGCGCAAGTGCAGCGTGTAGGACTCGACATTGGCGTTCTGGTTCCAGCTTGCGGTGAACGCGTCGGTCTCGATGTTCTCCTCGGCAGCCTTGGCCATCACGGGGTTGCTCTTGGTTGTCACAGTGCGTGTAGCAGACCATGCACTCTCGGTGTCGTCAGTGTAAATGACTTTTACCTTGCAGGTATAGGTGGTGCCGGCACTCAAGTCGCTAACGAGGCACTCGGTGTCTGTGAGACCTTCAAATGTCTTGTTGTATCCGTTACCGTCGGTCACATTAAGCGTGTAGGTGGCTGCGTTTTCCACTTCGTTCCATGTTACCTTGAACTTGCTGATGGTAATGTCGGCCTGATTGACGGTGTTGATGGTGGGCACGTTCTTCACCCAGTTCTTCATGAACCAGAACGAAACGGTACCGTCGCTGTTCTTTGTGATCTCGGTGATGGGCTTGCCCATGAATTTAGTTGTGCCAGTGTTAAGAGTTGCCGCGGGTGTAGAGGTGTCGGTGAGTTTGTTGTTGCCGTTGTAGGGGTAGAGGTCACCGCTCTCGTTGCTGGTTGAGAGTGTATTGTCAGCCGGGATAATTGTCATGCGCTGTGTCGAGGTGTTGTTCACAGTGTTGCCGCTCCATGCGGTAGCGCTATATGTGACATGGTTCACCATCAAGCCCGAGTTGGCCTGATAAGCATACCATCCGGTCTTGGGATTGTTCTCCAGGATGTAGTACTCGCTGCTTGATTGTGAGTTGTAGATCTTCACAGCATTGCCGTTGGCATTACCTATGGGGTTGAGCGTATATTTGGTATTTGCCACAGCGGTGGGAATAGTCATCCAGCCCATGAATTCCTTCTCGTAGGCTGTATATCCCGCGGGAGTGTTGCTGTTGCTGCCCAGATAACTGCCGCTACACATTACCGACCACTTGCCCATGCCATAGTAGCCATATTTATAGGTTGTCTCATAGAAGTCGGGCAGACCCAGGCAGTGCGAGAACTCGTGGCAGAATGTGCCTATACCGTCAATAGTTGTGGAATAATCGCTGGAACCTGCTGTCTCGCAGAACACGGCAAACTTATCTACTGTGGTAGAACCCATCGTTACTGCACCAGGGCCGTCGCCATAGTAGCCTGCCGCCGACAGATACCACTGGCATGGCCAGATGGCGTTGCTTGTAGCACCTTGTGCCTCGCCGGGGCCGGCATAAAGCACGATAACCACATCGGCCTTGCGGTCTCCGTTGTTGTCATATTGTGACCAATCGACATTGGGCAACAGCTTAACAGCATCGGCAACCATCTGTCCCACATGGGCATCGTTGTTGTCAGATGTTCTTTGGCCGTAGTAAGCACGAGTGTTGGGCAGTGTCACAGGACCCAAGATGTCAAACTGTGGTGTGAACTGACCTTGTGACTGATCCTTGAAATATTGCAGGCAGCTCTTGCTGTTAGTGTTGAACTGTGCATTGAATTTGGTTGCTGGGCTAGAGGATCTCATCTTGAAGTCGCTGTAATTGACCAGGACGATGGGAATCCTGGGCGAGCCCGTCTGGGGCACGTCGGCAGTTGCCATCATGGCGGGAGCCTTGCGGGCTTTGTTCTTTCCTCCCATGTTGGCAGGTGCGATGCTCTGCACGGTCATCTCGGCAGCGTTGGCGTTGATGAAGGTCACCTCGGCCTGTGTGCGTGCGCCCTGGTTGTGCGCCCTGATGTTGCTCACTGCTTGAGCGGTCTTGTAATAGAAATCGCCAGTAGCACTGCGCTCGAGCGTGAGTCCATCGGTGGTGGTGTAGGTGCTGAAACGCTCATCTCCCACTAGCTTCACGGTGATGGTAGAACCATCGCTCTGTGTGAATGTGAGCGGTGTGGGTATAGCCGGCACAGCGTGTGCAGCTGTCAGCGATAACGCCGCTACGAGGGTTAAGAAAATTTTCTTCATATCTCTATTGTTTTTAGTTATTTTCCGAGAATTGAGTTGATGATGATGTTGGCATCTTTGATGTCAACCGAGCCGTTGCCGTCCACATCGGCGCGTCCGTCGTAGTTGTCGGGCGAGTCTTTGCCCAGGATGATGTTGATGATGATGTTAGCGTCTTTGATGTCAACCGTGCCGTTGTCGTCCACGTCGCCGGGTATTCCTTCATACATGAACCGGAGCGTGATGGTTCCATCGCTGTTCTTTGTGATGCCGGTGATGGGTTTGTGCAGGCGTTTCACGCTACCCTCGCCGGTATAGACGCGAGCCGCGGGTGTAGAGCTGTCGGTGAGTTCGTTGTTGCCGTTGTAGGGGTAGAGGTCACCTGCCTCGTTGGAGAGCGAGCATTTGTTGTCGGCAGCCACGATGGTCATGCGCTGGCGCTGGCCGTTGTTGTTGACGGTGTTGGCATTCCACACTTTTGCGTCATAGTCCACGTGGGTGACCATGAGTCCATCGCTTGCCATGTATTCTTCCCAGCCGGCTTTCTTGCGGTTCTCGATGATGAAGTATTCGTTGCCGGTGGGGTCTTGGTCGTTGGCGATGCGATAGGCTTTGCCGCCAGCGGGCACGGGACTGAGGGTGATGATGCTGTTGGGCTCGGCATCTTCAATCTGCATCCAGCCGAAGAAGTCACGCTCGTAGGCAGTGTAGCCCACGGGCGTGTAGGCGTTGTCGTTGTAGCAGCCGTAGTCCATGAGGCTCCACGATCCCATGCCGTAATAGCTCATGCTGTTGGTGCAATAGAAGTCGGGCAGACCCAGGCAGTGTGAGAACTCGTGGCAGAAGGTTCCCACGCCGTCGATGGTCGAACTCTTGTCGCTGGAGCCGTAAAGCTCGTTGAACACGGCAAACTTGCTGATGATCACTTCGCCCATGTCGAGGTTTTTGCCATAGTCGCTGCTGTAGAGGTCCCACTGGCATGGCCACACGCTCTCGGAGGGTCCGCCTTGAGCCTCTCCGGTGCCGGCATAGAGCACGATGACCACATCGACATATCCGTCGCCGTCGTTGTCATACTGTGTCCAGTCCACATCCTTGAACATCTCGCATGCTTCGCCCACCATGAGGCCCACGCCCAGGTCGTTGCCGTAGTAGTCATTGCCTCCATACACCTTGCGGTCTTGCGTGAGGTTGGCCACGCCCAGGATGTCGAATTGTGGCGTGAATTTGCCGAACGACTGGTCGGCGAAGTAGTTATAGGCACTCTTCTCGTTGGTGTTGAAGTGCTTCTCGAAGTTCTCCTCGGGGTTGCCTTTGAGCTTGAGGTTGTTATATCCCACGAGCACGATGGGAATGCGAGGCGACCCCATGTGCGGAACTTGCGGTTCGTCGTCTTTGAGGGCAGCTTTTGCCTTGGTGCGTCGAGGGGTGTTGCGGTCGCCGGTGAGAAGTGATGCGTTCTCGGCGATGAAGCTTGCCTCGGCTGCGCTGCGCTGGCTCATGTTGTGGGCGAGGACGTTGCTGCTGGCATAGTAGAAGTTGCCGTCGCTGGCTTGGGTGAGAGCCATGCCGTCGAGAGTGCGGTAGCAGTGGCTGCGCTCGTCGCCGGTGAGCTGCACGGTGATGGTAGTGCCGTCGCTCTGCAGGTGCGTGGTTTTTATTCTCTTGGCCGGTACGGCCCAAGATAGTGCAGTGATAGACAGCGCAATAAGTGACAGTATGGTTCTTTTTCTAATAGTCATAATTATTTTATTTTTTTTTATTAAGGTGTAAAGTTAGTAATAATTTGTGACAAAACAAGCAAAAAGTGTGATAAATTTTCTAAAAGTCCTGAGAATAGTGGGGAATAGTGGGGAATAGTGGGGAATAGTGGGGTTTCAACAAATTGGGTGGGTATAGTTGTGTTACTATGATTTTATAACCAGCCGGCTTGCTTGTACCAGTCGATGGCTTCGTTGACGCCTTGTTCAAGGTCGTATTGCGCCTTGAAACCGAAGTCGCGCTGTGCCGGCGTGGTGTCGCACAGCCAGTTGCGCTGCTTGAGTATCTTGTATTTGTCGTTGTTGAGCGTGGTGGGTTTTAGCGTCATCTTGCCATACCACGAGAGGATGGCGCACACAATCTTGACTATCCACAGCGGGCACACGACGGGCAGCACATGCTTCTTGCCCAGTGCCTTGCACACGATGGCACGAAATTCCTTCTGCGTGTAACCCCTGTCCTCGCTCATGTAGTAGGCCTTGCGCAGCGGGCCGCGTTCCAGAGCATCCATTACCCCCCGTGCCAGGTCCTTGACATAGATGAAGGTGAGCATCTGTTTCTTGAATCCCACACTGAAGTCAAATCCCTGCTTGATGCTTTTCATCATGAGGAAGTAGTCCTTCTCGTGAGGACCGTAAACGCCTGTGCAGCGGAATATTGTGTAAGGGTATTCGCTCTTCATCGTCAGGAAGTGCTCGGCTTTGAGTTTCGACATTCCATAGCGTGTGTTGGGGTTGGGTACCATGCCTTCGCCAAAGGGGGTGTAACCCTTGTCGTCGCCCATGCCCATGACGCTGAGGCTGCTCATGAGCAGGAACACGCCGGGGGTGGCGTCGAGAAATTCAAGACTATCTACAAGGGTCCTCATGTAGCCGTTGTTGACACGTTCAAACTCAAGGTAGTTGGTACACTTGGTGGCGCCCAGGTTGTGAACCACGTAGTCCCACTTGCCATGCTCGTCGATGTGCTCTTTGAGTTGCTTCTCGAGCACGTCGCTGTCGCTGAAATCAAGTTCGATGAAATTGATGCGAGGGTCTTGCAGGAATTCCCTGTTAGTAGATTTGCGCACTGCGGCCCATGTCTCGTGTCCGCGCTTGAGTGCTTCCTCAACGAGGAACCCGCCTATGAAACCACCGGCACCGGTGATGAGTATTTTCTTGTTCATGTCTTGGATGTCTTGTATTATTTTGATGCAAAGTTAGTTCATTTTTGTGAATTACTCAAATTTTTACTATCTTTGCGGTGGAATTAAACTAAAAGCGTTTTTAGTAGTCCAAATAGTGACAAACAAATTTAGAAACCACCTAAAATATTACAGCTATGAAGAAGATTTACCAACTGATGATAATAATGATACTGGGAGCAGTATCCACTTCATGTGTAAATAATAACCCTTATTATGACGAGCCCTTCCTGGGCACTTGGGATGCAGTGTCTTATGTTGAGTATGACCGCGAGTATGACTTGCGTCCCGGCGAGTGGCATCGCTATGTGTTTTACAGCGACGGAACTGGAGCCTATGAGCAAGCTGATGGTCTGCGCACCCGTTTCTACTGGGATGAATATGGCCGCGACCGTATAGAATTGCGTCACAATGACGGCTTGCATGAGACGCTGTATTTCGACTTCGACCGTGCAGGATATCTGTTGCTCAGCACTTATCACGATTTCCGCAAATATTACGTTTACCACTGGTAAAATTAGCGAAACAAGATAGCAATACGCCCCGGTAACCCAAAAGTTGCCGGGGCGTTATCGTTATGTCATCGTTATCGTAGCGCTGCGTCAAGGATTTTCTTGTGCTTCTTTGAGTCGCTTGATGTGTGCCAGCTCGTGGATTGCGTAGTCGTGGCTGTTGGGGTGGTCGAGCAGGCTGGTGAAGAGTTCTTCGGCTTCGTCGAGCATGTTGAACTCGATGAACAAGAATCCCTTGCGTCGCTTGAGGAATTCAAGCAAGTTGTTCCATTTATCCACGTCGGCATCATTGTCGTTCTTGAGCATTTCCTGCACGTTTTGCCCCAGGCGGTCGATGCTAGCCAGTCCTCTCGCGTCGCCAGTGTTGGCAAGCACGTTGATGTGCTCCATCACATGCTTAATATTGCCTGAACCGACTGCGATGTCGAGGAAATAGTATGCCCTGATGGGATTCGATATCTCCATGTAGCAGAATCCCAGATGATAGCACACATCGTAGAACAGCTCTTGGTAACGACCGTCATCGGCAAAAAAGTTGGGTTTAATCGAGAAGAACAGGTTCTCAAGGTGGAGTATGGCGTCGTAGTAACGCTCTTCGTTGAAGTAGCGCATACCCCAGTAGTAGTTGTAGGCCAAGTTGGTGTTGTCAATGGTCCACAGGAGGTACTGCTCATCGGTGAGCGGCTCGCCGTCGCGATGCTTGATTTGTGTTTCCTTCCACATGTAGTCCACTTCGTCCATTTTCTTCTTGGGCGACGTCTTGTCGACTGCGGTGAGCACCGAGGTGCTGCGGGGCAGTTCTTTTCGTGGCCGCGTGGGGCCTACGGGGTCGGGGACGAGTGTGGCTGTGATGCGCACATAGTGCGATATGTTGTCGTGGCCTGCCTGGGTGACGCACATGGAGATGTGCCTCACTGTGTCGTCGTGCGGCATGGTGTAGGCGAGCGTGGCGGTGGCGCACTCGCTGGTCCATGACGAGGCATCATCGCTCACGATGAGGCCTGGCAGGGAGGTCAAGGCGATGTCGTTGTGGTCGGTGAGCACCTTCACACCCTGGCTGTTGCTCAGCGTGAGGCTCTTGTAGATGACATCTTGCAGGTCGAATGTGGTGTAGAGGAACAATTTGAGCGTGAACTTGACGGTGTCGTTCTCGCGGTAGGTGAAAGGGGCGCCGTGCTGTGCCTTGATTTCGCCTTCCTCAATCAGGTAATCCTTGTGTTTCGACTTGGCGAGACGAGTTTCCCAGTCGCTGCTGTCGTTGCCAGTGTCCTTGATGGAGTCGTCAATCCATTGCGAAATCGTGCGGTGGTAGTGGAAACAGGCGGCAAGCTTGTTGGAGAACGACTTGTCGTCGATGCGGTCGTCGCTGAATGCGATGTGCATGTGGGCGGTGTTACCGTTGTCGTCAATGCTGTAAGAGAACTTCAACACTTTCACGCATTGGTTGTAGTTGTTGCATGCGGCACGCACCTCGTTGATATGGTTGGTGTTGACCTCCTTAAACGAGGGATAGAACACGCTGACGAAGCTGTCGTCGCCATCGACCTCGGCAACGAAGTAACCACCTTGATAGGTGAACGTGTAGCTGGTGGTGCCGTTTTCCTTGTCCACCTCGCCTTTGCTCGTGATGTTGTTTTTCTTGAAGAAGGTTTCAAGTTCCTTTTTCACCGATATTGTGCCTTGATTGCGCTTGAATGAAAACATAGATAAATGGTGTAATAATAAAGTATAGTGTGTTATGTGGTAATGTAATAGCAATAATCATGCCATGTCACTCCTGCATGAGCAGTCGTGCCAGTGCATGTGCTGTGTTGTCTATTTCCTCGATGCTTTCCAGCAGGGTGGAGTCGAAGGAGAGCATCGCCTTGCTATAATGCTGCTCGCGCTGTGCCAGGTGCGCGGTGACATAGTCCAGCAGGTCGTTATCGTCCATGGCGGCGATGAGCGGACGTTTAGCCTTCTGCTCGGGCAGCGACAGGCGTGAGGCGATGCGCTGTGCCGATGTGGTGAGCCAGATGGTGGTGCCGCGGCTGTTCATGAGTTCCATGTTGCCGGGCTGGCAGGGTGTGCCGCCGCCGCATGCCACGATGACTCCGGGCATTGCAGCCACCTCGTCGAGGCAGCGGCGCTCTATCTCGCGGAACCCTTGCTCGCCCACCTGGGCAAAGATTTCCTTGACGGTGGCTTCGCAGCGTTCCTCGATGTAGTCGTCGAGGTCAATGAAGGGCAGGTGCATGTGGCGTGCAAGAGCCATGCCCAGTGTGGTCTTGCCGCAACCCATATAGCCGATGAGAAAAATAGTGTTCATAATAATGCAAAGGTACACAAAATTTCAATAATATTTTGTACTTTTGCAAAAAAAAAAAAAATCAAACCGATGGCAGGAAACCGAAGCAAGTGGTATGTAGTGTGGGTTGGCACCGAACCCGGAGTGTGCGACTCGTGGGCCGAGTGCGAGGCTCGTGTGAAGGGTTATCCCGGAGCACGCTACAAGGCGTTTGACAACCAGGAAGACGCGGTGATGGCGTTTCGCAATGGCGGCGACGACGAGATGGCGCTGCTGCGTGCCATTGCCCACCATGACCCTGTGGTGCATGTCAACTATGAGGCCATTCCCGAGATTGTCAAGGAAAGCATCGCCGTGGATGGCGCATGCAGCGGCAATCCCGGCATGATGGAATACCGTGGCGTGGATGTGCTCACGGGCGCCGAGCTGTTTCACCAGGGGCCGTTTCCCGATGCAACCAACAACATAGGCGAGTTCCTGGCACTGGTGCACGCCCTGGCATTCTTTCACAATACTAATCAGCCACACATAGCCATCTACAGCGACAGCCGCACCGCCATGGCATGGGTGCGCAACCGCAAGTGTAACACCAAACTCGAACGCACCGAGCGCAATGCACGCGTGTTTGAACTCATAGCCCGAGCCGAGCACTGGCTCAACACACACACGCCCATGAACCGCATCATCAAGTGGGAGACCGACAAGTGGGGAGAGATTCCCGCCGACTTCGGCCGCAAGTGAG
>JAGHSP010000002.1 GCA_018065815.1 Candidatus Sodaliphilus limicaballi
TGGGACGCTGTAGAAGAGCGCTACCCTACCCACATTCCTAACTTTTCAAGCGTGATCAAGGGATCTAATCTTTTTGAGATTCTTCATGACCATTATGCCGACGAGAATACAAGGCAACTCGTTACCGAGATGCTTAATGACTTTCAGCGTAGCATGAAGTATGAATATTTTCCTGGGGCGATTGAATTTGTTGAACAACTCAACAAAGCAGGCATTGCCACTTGCATTGTCACCAGCAGCGACCAGAAGAAGATGGATGCGGTATATGCTCAACACCCTGACTTCAAGGAGCACTTTAATGCCATTGTCACTGGTGATATGGTAAAAAACGCTAAACCCCATCCTGAATGTTTCCTTCTTGGGGCAAAACTCATCAACTGCGATTGCTCGCAATGTCTAATCTTCGAAGATTCGATTAAAGGATTAAGAGCAGCGCAAGCTGCCGGGGGTAAAGTCATAGGACTTCCTACTACCAATCCAGAGGATGTTGTCAAGCAATATGCTCATGTCGTGATTGATTCATTTGAAGGTCTTTCTCTTGAAAATTTATTATAACGGCATGAAGTTCACACTCATGGTTGTTGGCAAAACTGCCACAGGGTATCTCAAGCAAGGTATTGACGAGTATGTCAAGCGTTTGTCGCATTACATTACATTTGACATAGTGCATCTATCTGACGCGAAAAACACGAAAAAGCTCACTGAAAGCCAGCAGAGACAAGCCGAAGGCATCACAATCTTGCAGAAACTGGAGAGCAGCGACTATGTGGTATTGCTCGATGAACATGGCAAGGAATACACATCGATGAACTTCTCGGCCTACATTCAGAAACGCATGGCAAGCGGTTCGCGCAGGGTGGTATTCATTGTGGGAGGGCCTTACGGGTTCTCGGAGGATGTGTATGCAAGGGCTAATGACATGCTTTCATTGAGCAAAATGACATTTTCGCATGAGATGATAAGGCTCATTTTCACCGAGCAGCTTTACCGAGCATGTACTATTCTTAATCACGAACCCTATCATCACGAGTGATGTGTGGCATGTTTTTTGCAATTTATATTCTGTGTAAATAATTTTATATTGTATAGATGAACAATTACTTTGACGATAACAATAACGAAATGAGCGAATGCTCACCTACTAGAGTTATGCCTATAATCACTGAAATACACCATACTAAGGACGAAGACCCTGTTGTTGACGAGAACGGCAAGATGTCAGTTGCAATGCTGGCGCTTCGCGACATGGTCCTTTTCCCTGGCATGACTATGCCCGTAGCTGTGGGAAGAGAAAAGTCACTTAAAGTAGTGCGTGAAGCATCTAAAAAACACCAGCGCATAGGTGTTTTCTGCCAAATTGACCGCGCAACCGAAGACCCCGGACAAAAAGACCTATATAATTATGGCACACTTGCCGAAATTATTAAGGTCATCGAGATGCCCGACGGCTCGGTTAATGTCATTCTGCAAGGTCGCGTTGGACTTTGTCTTGACGAAGTGACCGAGACAGTGCCTTATCTCAAGGGAACGGTTTCCCTCACCGAGGAAATCAAATTACCTAACAGAGACACAGAGTTTAAGGTGCTCATTTCTTCGATCACCGAGGTTACTTTTAACATGCTGGCCAACATGGGCGACAGCGGACGTGAACTCGCCTTTGCGATGAAGAATATTGATAACTCTTATTATCTGATTAACTTCTTGGCAACAAATGTGCAGTTCGACCCTGAAAAGAAGCAGGCGATGCTCGAAGAACGTAACATGAAAAAGCGTGGTTACATGCTTTATTCTTATCTTCGTCAAGAAGCCCAATTTGTTGAAATCAAAGCAGAAATCCAATCTCGCACGAGAGAAGATATATCTCAACAGCAGAGAGAACATTTCCTTCAGCAACAGATTCGCACCATCCAGGAGGAACTGGGCGCTGCTGGCGGCGATGACATTGATGTTCTCGAAAACCGTGCTCTCAAGAAAAAGTGGAGCGACAAAACTAACGAGCAGTTCCAGAAAGAACTGCGCAAACTCGAGCGTCTCAACCCGCAGTCGCCCGACTATGCAGTCCAGTTTGCCTACCTTGACAACTTCCTCAACCTTCCCTGGTTGGAGTACAGTAAAGATAATTTTGACTTAAAGAAGGTAGAGAAAAAACTTGATAAAGACCACTATGGTCTCGACGATGTCAAGAACCGCATCCTTGAACACCTTTCAGTGCTTAAATTGCGTGGTGACCTCAAGGCTCCCATCATCTGCCTCTATGGTCCTCCGGGAGTGGGCAAGACATCGCTCGGACGTTCTGTTGCCGAGGCGCTTAACCGCAAGTATGCACGCATCTCATTGGGCGGACTCCATGATGAGGCCGAGATTCGCGGACATCGTCGCACCTACATAGGCGCTATGCCGGGACGCATCATTGACGCTATGATCAAGAGTGGCACATCTAACCCCGTGATTGTTCTTGATGAGATCGACAAGGTGGGCAAGGATTACAAGGGCGATCCCTCTAATGCACTGCTTGAAGTCCTCGATCCCGAGCAAAACAACAAATTCCACGACAACTATCTGGACGTGGATTACGATCTATCGAAGGTGTTGTTTATCGCTACCGCCAATTCGCTTGCAACCATCAGCCAACCACTGCTCGACCGCATGGAAATCATCGAGATAAGCGGTTATATCCAGGAGGAAAAGCTGGAGATAGCCAAGCGTCACCTTATTCCCAAGCAACTTGAGCAGAATGGATTTGATCCTAAAGAAGTGAAATTCAGCAACCAAGCTGTTTCTAAGGTCATAGACCTTTACACAAGGGAAAGCGGTGTGCGTGAGTTGGAGAAAAAAATCGCAAAGGTATTGCGCAAGATTGCCCGCCTCAAGGCTTATGGCGACGAATATCCCACGACGGTTAAGCCCGACATGGTCTCTGATTATTTAGGTCCCAAGACATTCACTCACGACATCTATGAGGGCAATGACTATGCGGGCGTAGTGACAGGTCTGGCATGGACCGCAGTGGGCGGTGAGATTCTTTTCGTTGAGTCGTCGCTTTCAAAGGGTAAAGACGGCAAACTCTCGCTCACAGGCAATCTGGGTGACGTGATGAAAGAATCGGCCGCTATCGCAATGCAGTACATCAAGGCTCACTGCGAAGAATTAGGCATCAGCATGGACACCATCAACTCTCACAACGTGCACATCCATGTTCCAGAAGGTGCTGTACCCAAGGACGGACCTTCGGCTGGTGTCACAATGGTAACGTCACTTGTATCTTCATTCACACAGAGAAAAGTGCGCAACAAACTTGCAATGACAGGCGAAATCACCCTACGCGGCAAAGTGTTGCCAGTGGGAGGAATCAAGGAGAAAATCCTCGCTGCCAAGCGCTCTGGTATCACCGATATAATCTTGTGCGAAGAAAACCGCAAAGACATCGAAGATATCAAACCCGTATATCTCGAAGGCGTGACTTTCCACTATGTAAAGACAATAGCCGATGTCCTTGACTTTGCACTCCTTGACGAGAAGGTAAAGAATGCGCTCACGCTGTGATGCCCGAGTAAAATACGGTTCTATTTTAAAGATTAAATTTAACTTAATAAGTCCGGAGGGAATTGCTCTCTGGACTTTTTTCTTGACTGTCAATGAAGTTTATCTGCTATTTAT
>JAGHSP010000148.1 GCA_018065815.1 Candidatus Sodaliphilus limicaballi
TACTATACGTGTGTTTTATCAACTACCCTACTCCACCAAAAGTGAATAAACTTGCAAGAAAAAAATAAAATAAAGTTGAACAGTAATTAAATTTGTTGTAACTTTGCATGCAGATTGACATGGTGGACGTTATGGGCGTTCGCTCCGCTGACGGCTTAAAAAGGGAATCAGGTGAGAATCCTGAACAGAACCCGCTGCTGTGTTTCCCCGCTAACCGCCTGGTTAGCACCTTGTTCAAGTAACCACTGGGGCTACGGCCCTGGGAAGGTGAGCAAGATAGCAAGGGATAAGTCAGAAGACCTACCGCGTCATGTTTAGATTTTGGCTTTCGTGGAATTAGAGCCGAAACACACATGTTGACTCCCCATTTAAGTGAGTGCTCGTGCGCCCCGCAGGTGGCGTGTGTTGCATCCATTTGTGCGCTAGCCGGCACTATGCCCGCGAAATGCCTAGTTGTGTTGAATTTTAACTAATTTATTAACTAAATTCAAAATAACATGAGGCAAGTAAAATTGTATCTAACCCTGTTGTTGCTCATCATGCTGGGCAGCAGCACGGCTTCGGCAGTTATCAAGAAAGCCTGGAGCAGCACCGACGGTGTCTTCTACTTGAAGACAAGCGACGGACTCGAGGAGTACACTGTCGATGGATCAATCACCTTCAAGTGCGTTGCCGACGGCAAGACCATTCCCGGCTATCGTGATGCTGGCGTGGTGTTCGCACCCAAGAATGAAGGTGAACTGATTCAAATCACT
The DNA here is from genome assembly GCA_018065815.1 of Candidatus Sodaliphilus limicaballi. Lineage (GTDB taxonomy): Bacteria > Bacteroidota > Bacteroidia > Bacteroidales > Muribaculaceae > Sodaliphilus > Sodaliphilus limicaballi. The sequence continues at coordinate 756 of JAGHSP010000148.1, forward strand.
GTCAAGAGCATTGACCTTGACGGTGGCAATTATTTGTGTGTCTATAACGGCGCCATCGAGGCGATACGCAGCGGTGTGAGCGACGGTGTAGATCAGTCAAGGTATCTTCCCGCAGGGTGGAAGCACAAGCTCACCAAGGGTAATGTGGGATTGGAGTACACATCAGAGTCGGCTGACGGCAAGCTGTCGTTTGGTTTCCACTCGGGTAGTGCCAATGGTCAGACTGGTTGGGAAATCACAGTGACCAGCCTTTCGCCCAAGGACATGGAGTATGTGTCGGCCACTGCACTCGACGGCAAGAGCGGTATTTACCGCGGCGGCAACGATCAGCCCGTCTTCGGTGCTCGCGTGGTTACCGATGGTGGCAAGAACCCATTGACGCTCAACAATCTCACCATCAGCACAGCTGCTTTGACAGGCTCGGCTCAGGTGGAGAACGTGCGTCTATACAAGGGCGACAAGTTCACCGATGACAACCTGCTCGCTACTTCTGCCACACTGGGCGACGCGCTCACAGCAACTAATGTAGCCCTCAAAAGCAGCAACAACGACTACTGGGTAGTAGCTAATGTGCTCCCCGATGCATCGGGCTCAATACCCTCACTTGAAGTGACAGCACTGACAGTTGCTGGCGAGGCTCGCACGCTCACTGCTGCCACTGCACAGGAACTGGCAATCGCCAACACCGTGCTCATGCAGAAAGACCACAAGGTATATACCGTGGGCGATGACATCAATTTCTACGACGACGGCGGCAAAGACGGCAAGATAGGCGAGAAATTTGAAGGTTCTGTTACCTTTGTTCCCGCAACCGCTGGCAATGCCATCAAGGTAGATTTCAGCAAACTTGCTATCTTCAACACATCAACAGTAGGTTACAACGACATTTTCAACTTCTACAACGGCCGTGAGGCTGACGAGGCAAACCTCATCACCACGCTCCTCAAGGATGCCAAGGCGGTGAAGAGCACTGCCGAGGACGGTTCGATGACCATCACCCTCAAGAGCACCACAGGCGTTCCCGCCGCCGGCTGGGAGGCCATAGTGAGCCAGTTCCTGCCCGGTGACATGACATTCAAGGCCATCAACGCTGGCAACTGCGGCGTGAGTGATGTTGCTGCCGGACAGACCGACGTGCACATGCTCATCGTGGACGTTGTTACCGACAACCAGTCTAACCCCCTCTCACTCTCTCAATTCACTTTCGCTGGCGAGAGTATGCCCGCCGAGGCACTTGCAGGCATAAAGGTATATGCACTGGGCGAGAAACCCGAGGTAAAGACTACCGACCTCTTTGGCCAGGCCGATGCAGCTGCGTCGATGACCGTCAATGGTGAATATACACTCGTTGAGGGTCATAACTACTTTGCAGTGCTCGCCGATGTTGCCGAGGGCGCAAGCAACGACGACATCATCAAGGTGACACTCACTGGCGCAACCGTTGCAGGCGAGGCTCGCACTCCCGAGTCCCCCGTGACCTCACAGGTCGATGTCACCAACGTGTGCCGCATGACTCAAGGCAGCCACAGCCACAATATCCATGACGAGTGGACGCTCACTGACACCAAGTCGCCTTACAACCCCACTTATTATGACTATGTAAACGCAGTTCATCAGGTAACATTTGTTCCCACTGTTGAGAACAGCGTTATCGAACTCGACTTCTCAAAGTTTGACGTTTACTACGCAAGTTCAAGCTATGGCACAAAGGCCGTGTTCAAGGTTTACAGCGGTGAAACGACTGCTGCCGACAACCTGCTGTGGGAACTCAACGACGCATCGCAGCAGAAGGTTGGTCCCGGCCGCATCCTGCGTTCAACCGCCGCCAATGGCGCTATGACTATCGTCTTCAACCCCAACACCACCAGCAGCTACTATGCTGGCACAGGTTTTGAGGCGTCGGTTCGTCCCTTCGTTAACCACAACATGGAGGTTAAGGAAGTGACCGTGAACCAGACCAGCAGCGAAATCATCTCTACAGGCGCTACCGGAGCCGACCTCATCGACTTCAACGTGGTGACCGAGGGTACTCTCACCTTGAAGACCATAAAGGGCATCACGCTCGATCTCAAAGACAACTATGAGGCAGTGAGCAAGGTGACTGTCCTTTACAGCGGCGACAAGGCCACTGCCGACGAGGCAGTTGAATTTGGCACTGCCGACGTGACATCACAGCAGGTTACCGTAGCCGGCGAGAAGGTTCTTGCCGACGGCAGCAACCACTTCTGGGTAAAGGTTGACATCAAGAACGACGCTCAGCCCGAACTCGCGGTTGACGCTCGTCTCGTATCGCTCACCGATGCCGAGGGCAACGCCATAGCAGTGGAGAATGGTGATCCCGAGGGCAGCCGCACCACCAAGAGCATGTACATCATGCAAGAAGGCACTAATGTGGTTACAGTGGTCAACCCCATCATGTTCTATGACAACGGCGGTCCCGCCGAGAACTTCACCAAGGGCTTCAACGGCACCGTCACATTCGTTCCCGGCAAGGAGAACTGCGGTATCGTTATCGACTCAAAGAGCTTTGCTACCGGTTCAAGCTCATACAACAAGTTCGGCCTGTTCAACGGCCGCACTGCCGACGAGGCAAACCGCGTGGGCACAGCCACTACTTACTATGCTACCTACGGTCCCCAGAACGTGATCTCGGAGGCCGAGGACGGCTCACTCACCGTCACCTTCAACACCAGCACAGCAAGCTATGCAAGCGTGACTGCTGGTTGGGAAATCGACGTGCGTCTGCACGAGTACAAGCCCCTGGCTGTTGAGACCGTGGAGGCATCGAGCGCCAAGGACGGCGACATCGTGCGCGGTTCTATCAATGAACCCATAGCCAAGGTAAAAGTTGACGTCGTGAACGACAACCAGAAGGTTGAGCTCAACAACATCAAGTTCAACACCACCGGCACTACCGCCCTGAGCGACATCAAGGCTGCACGCCTCTACTTCTCAGGCAATGTTGCCGACTTCACTACCGACAATCTCGTGGCCGAGACCGCAACCGTGGGCGAAGAACTCACCTTCACTGCCGAGTCTCCCGTCGAAATCACCAAGCGCGGCACTTACTACCTGTGGCTTGCATATGACATCGACGAGAACGCTGCTGCGGGCAACGCCGTTGCTGCACAGCTCGTGAGCCTGGACGGCTGCACCGACACCACAGCTGTCACTGCTCCCGCCATCACACGCAACATCAAGGCTGGTTTCAAGGGCACTTATACCATCGGTAAGAGTGACAATGCCGACTATGCTACATTTGCTGCCGCAGTGGCTGCAATGAGTGTGGGCGTTGAGGGCAATGTGCGCTTCGAGGTTGAGGACGGCACATATGCCGAGAACATCGTGCTCAACTCTATCCCCGGCACTAACGCTAACCACACCGTCACCTTCGCTGGCAAGAGCGGTAACCGCGACGCAGTGGTCGTTACAGGTTCGGGCAATGTGGGCAGCATCACCGTTGAGGGCAGCGATGTTAAGCAGGGTATGGTATTCGTTAATGCTACCCCCTATGTCACATTCGAGGCAATGAGCTTCGTTCCCGCAAGCCAGAGTTATCCTCACGCTGTTCACTACTTCAACAAGAGCGGTAACTTCACACTGCGCAACTGCGTTGTGAAGGCCGATCCCATACTGAGCGGTTACAGCGGCATGAACCTCGTGAAGGGCGAGTGCACCAAGGCTAACGGCAACGTCAACAACAACGTGACTATTGAGAACAACCTGCTCTCGGGCGGTTACATCGGCGTCTATGCGGGTGCCTACGGCCTCGTGGCCAACATGCGCGAGACAGGCCTCGTGGTTCGTGGCAATACTGTCACCAACGCAGGCTCTAAGGGTGTGTATGTAATGGACGAAATCGGTGCTACCGTTGAGAACAACATCATCACCCAGAGCGTTACGCAGAAGACCAGTTACAGCGGTATCGACATCTATCGCAACAAGGGTCAGTTTGTAGTTCGCAACAACGTTATCGTCAACAGCCACAACGCTTACAGCAACGGTATCTACCTGCGCCAGGAAAGCGAAGGCGACGCTAACGCTCCCGCACGCGTTTACAACAATGTGGTTGCAATCACAGCATCACCCACCAACAGTACTGCCGGTGCGCAGATCAACAGCGACTGCAACAACATCGAGTTTGTTTACAACACCGTGAGCGTGGCTGGAACCAACGGCTACACATTCTACAACGGCGGCAGCACAAGCAAGTGGGAACACATGCTTATCGCTAACAACATTTTCCAGAACACCAGCACAAGCGGCATGGGCGCGCTCTTCTACAGCGACGAGTTCATGAGCAAGGCTGTTATTGAGAATAATGCATGGTATGTGGCAAGCGGTACTATCGTTAAGGACTATGCTGCCACAATCGACGCTCTCAACAGCCACGACAAGGCCCAGAACAACTGGGTTGAGCAGGCTGAATTCCTGAGCGAGACCGACCTCCACCTCATGAGCGCAGGTACCCTGGTTAACGGTACCGCAATCAGCTATGTGGACACCGACGCCGACGGCAAGACACGTGCCCAGGTTCCCACTGTGGGTGCATACGAGTTTGCCGAGGTTGTTGAGGAGAAGCCCGAGATTGCCGAGGGTTATCCCACAGTGAGCGGCATCACCGAGAATAGTGCAGTTGTTAAGAGCAACTGGAGCGTGGGCGGCAAGCTCTACGCCAAGGTTGTGGCTCAGCCCGCGGGCGAGGCTAACGCAGCTCCCGCTGCGGCTCCCAGCGTGGACGATATGCTCGCAGTCACCCCGGTTGACTACACAGCCGGCACCGATGCCGAGAGCACATTCAGTGACCTCACTCCCAGCACTACCTACAAGGCCTTCCTCATGGTAGAGAGCGCACTGGGCGTGAAGAGCGACATCGTGGAGACCGAGGCATTCACTACCCTGCGTCACATCGAGCCACTCGTGCTCTACATCGAGCCCATCAGCGGCACTATCAACGCCGGCGAGACAGGTTCGGTATATGCAATGGTTGAAGGTGGCGACCAGCCCTACACATGGGAATGGCGCGACCAGATGAACAATATCGTGGGCGACGCCGAGATGGCCGAGGTAACTCCCGACTACACCCGTGCTTACTTCGTTAAGGTTACCAGTGCCGACGGTCAGACCGTTGAGGGCAAAACTGCTGTCATCGTTCATGGCGAGGCAGTGACCGCTACATTCGACGACTACTATCTGCCCGAGGAGACAGCCATTATCCCCGTCGATGACGATGTGCTTTACAGCGGTTCTTACGGCTTCCACGGCTTCGGCGGTTCTTATGGCTCCTCTACTACCTACTGGAACGGCTTCGCGTTTGCCAACAAGACAGCCAGCACATTTGCCAGCCTCAACGACCAGTACAACACCTCTATGGGTGGCGGTCGTGACAGCGAGGGATATTGCATCGCTTACCCCTATGGCGTTTACAGCATCGATGTCACCAACAGCGTTGACGGCGATGTCATCAAGGGTATGTACATCAGCAACAATGCTTATGCGATGAACAGCATCCTGCACGGCGACGGTTTCAGCCAGCCGTTCAAGAAGGGTTCATGGTTCAAGGTGACCGCAACAGGCAAGGCTGCCGACGGCACAAGCAAGACCGTGGACTTCTACCTCGCCGACTACCGCAGCGAGAACGCTCTCGATCACTACGCACTCGACACATGGCAGTGGATGGACCTCAGCAGCCTGGGTAAGGTTAAGAGCATCCACTTCACCATGAGCGGCAGCGACAATAGCCAATGGGGCCTCAACACTCCTGCTTACTTCGCTATGGACGACTTCAACGGCACTCGCGACGAGATCACTGCTTCGCACGACATGACTGTGGGCGAGAGCACGCTTGACCTCACCGAGTACTTCGAACTTGATAACGACGGTTCGACTATCGCTTATGAGATTGAGAACCAGGGTGAACCCCAGTCGAGCATCAATGTTCTTGAAGACGAGCCCATTGAGTTCACTATCGACGGCAACAACCTCAATATCAATGCTACCGAGGCCGACGTTGAGCGCACTGTTGTTGTCAAGGTTACCCAGAAGGGCAAGAGCCAGTACCTGCGTCTCACCGTGAGCGTGACCAGCGTGACTAGCATTGGCGACCTCAATGTTAGCAGCGACAAGGCTTACAAGACCATTGAAAACGGCCAGGTAATCATTGTGAAGGGCGACAAACGCTACAACACAATGGGCCAGAAAGTCGTTAAATAACCTGCCCGCAATGTCGATTATATAGTAATTGATAGATAGTTATAGTAACAATAGATTAATTTATAGTAACAACCCTTCATCCAAAGCAGCCGATGCACCACAACCGCACCGGCTGCTTTATTTCTATATAGTTGTGCTCTATTTGAAAAATTAGTATTATATTTGCATTTGAAAAACATAGTGTAATGTTGAAGGAAACCAAAGACAAATCATTTTTCCTTGCCTTCTGCATTGAGCAATACAAGCAGGCAAAAGGCATGAGCGGAACAGATGTGGCAGAGATGTTCTTTGCCACAGGTCTTGCTGCATATTTGACCGATAACTTTGAAGTATTGCACACTCAAAGCCATCAATGGATTATCGAAGAAATCGATGAATATCTAGAGAGGAGGAATGAACTATGAACCTTGAAGTAACTCAAAACAATCTTTACCTTTTTCTGCCTGGTAAAATAGCAAACGTTGCCGCAATAATTGCCGACAACGAAAATTGCCCCATCTACGAAGCGATGAGGCGTTTCTACGCATCTCCAACCTACACCTCTCTCGCCCAAGAAGAAACAAAATACTGGCACCTAGGCGCCGTCGCCCTCTACGAAGCCTACGTTTCAAGTAAGTATTGATGTAAATACCCCTATTTTTGCGGTGATGAAACGCAACTATCTCACTCCGGCACGAGAGCAGTGCCACCAACTCAATGCCCTGGCTGCTGCGATTGCCGCCGTTTCGGGCTAAACTTTCACGCCTTGTGGGTCATGATGTCGAGCACCATGCGGTCGGTCTCGTTCATGCCGTCGGAGCCCACGCGGGTGAGGTTGTGAATGCAGCGGTCCACGTCGTCCTCAATGAGTCCCTCGGCCGATGTTACATGACGGTTCTGGATGGCGAGCATTGCCGAGAGCACTGCGGTAGATACTCCGCTGGTCACTTTGAGCGCGCACGACGGCTTGGCACCGTCGCACACCATGCCGGCAAGGTTGGCAACCATGTTTTTCACGCTATATGACACCTGGTCGTAGTTTCCGCCCATGAGATAGGTGATGCCGCACGAGGCACCTGTCGATGCCACAACGCATCCGCACAGCGCCGAGAGCTTGCCTAGCGACTGCTTGATGTAGATTGCGGTGAGGTGTGAGAGTATGAGGGCGCGCACCAGTTCCTCGTCGGTGTTGTGGTTTTCCTCGGCAAATACCACCACGGGCATCGTGCACGAAATGCCCTGGTTGCCTGATCCCGAGTTGCTCATTACCGGAATGGGAGCACCTGCCATGCGTGCGTCGCATGCCGACGAGGTGGCCGAGAGAATGTGGCTGAAGATGCTGTCGCCCATGATGCCCTTGCCCAGCGGACGAGAAAGCGTCTTGCCCAGCGCGTGGCCGTAATTGCCTTTGAGTGCCTCGCGCGAAGCGTTCTCGTTGAGACGGCGGGCTTCCTTGATGAACTTAATTTCCTCGAGAGGTGATGTGGTGGCAAAGTCATACACCATGCGCAGCGTGAGGTCGCACTCATCGTGGTTATCCTCGTCACGGCCATGGGCGAGAGGTTTGTCGAGCTGCACATTGCCGTCTCTTGCCACTTTCACAAAGTGGGTGTGGTCGTGGGCAATGATGGCAGTGGCGGTGTGGCCTGCGTCGTCGCTCACATTCACCTCGATATATAGTTTCTCGCTGATGCCTTCTTTCAGGCCGATAGAGATGCGTTTCTCGGCAATGTAGGCCTTGCCCTGCTCCACGGCGCTCGGTGTGACGTCGCGCAGCACTTCCAGGCCATAGGCGCTCTTACCCACCAGGCAACCCAGGGCGATGGCGATGGGCAGTCCCACCATGCCTGTGCCGGGAATACCCACACCCATGGCGTTTTTCAGTATGTTAGCGCTCAGCAACGCCTCGATGCGTGCCGGTGTGCATCCCAGCGTTTCGGTGGCACGTGCCACACACAGCGACACGGCCATGGGTTCAGTGCATCCGATAGCCGGAACAACCTCACGTTTAATCAGTGCGATAATCTCTTCGCGTTTATTTCTCTCAATCATTTTAGGAGTTGTTTATGTTTTTTGCAAAGGTAATAAAAAATTAGTACCTTTGCAACCGCATTATGCAAGGATTGAGATTATATAAGGACGAGAAACTGTGCAGCCGCACTGCTGTGGGCATGCTGTTCGGTGGCGATGGCAAGGCAACTATCGCCTACCCGTTGCGTGCCGTGTACCGCTTTCACGCGCCTCGTGAGGGTCAGGTACATCCGGCCAAGTTCCTCATCGCTATCCCCAAGAAGAAGATACGCACCGCCGTGGGCCGAGTGCTGCTGCGTCGTCGCACGCGCGAGGCCTATCGCCTCAACCGCGATATCCTCTATCCGGTGTTACAGGAGAGCAACCTTGCCGCAGACATAGCATTCATCTACCTATCGACCGAGAAGATGGACTACGCCAAGATCCAGGAGAAAATGCAGGAACTGCTGCGCCGCATAGCCCGCGACTCACAACAACACATAGCCTCCCTATGAAACGAGTGTTCAACATAGTGATGCATGCCCTGGCGTGGTTGCTGTTGCAACCCATCTACTTCTACCAGCGTTGCATTTCACCGCTCACGCCTCCCGTGTGCCGTTTCACCCCCACATGCAGCCAGTATGCCGTAGAGGCTATCAAGAAACACGGGCCCTTCAAGGGATTCTTGCTCGCCGTGTGGCGCATCTTGCGATGCAACCCCTGGGGCGGCAGCGGATATGACCCCGTGCCGTGACCAGAAGTGTTAGAGATTATAAGACATTAAGAATTAAACCTTTAAACCTTTAAACCTTTAAACCTTTAAACCCTTAAACCTTTAAACCTTTAAACCTTTAAACCTTTAAACCTTTAAACCTTTAAACCTTTACCCCCTTAACAATGCTCGATATCCACACCCATAACCTGCAAGCCTCGTGCGACGCCGTGATCAGCGTGGCACCGTCGCAGTTTGCCCCTGTGGCGGGTAAACTATACAGCGTGGGCATCCACCCGTGGTTTAGTGCCGAGGAAGCCGCGCGTGAGCTCCCGTTGCTGGAGGATGCTGCCTCGCACCCGCAGGTGGTGGCTCTGGGCGAGACAGGGCTTGACGGAGTCAAGGGCATGGACATCGCGCTGCAACAACGTTACTTTGCCGCCCACATCGACCTTGCCAAGCAGATGCACAAACCCGTCATCGTGCACATGGTGCGCACCTCGCAGCAAGTGGCCAAGGCGTGTCGTGGCGCCGGTGTGCCCGTTATCATCCACGGCATGCGTGGCAACGAGAACGTGGCTCGCACGCTCATCGATGCCGGTTTCTACATTTCCTACGGTGCACACTTCAACCCCGCAGCACTGCAAGCTACCCCACTCGACCGACTGCTGGTGGAGACCGACGACACGCCTGTTGCGATAGAGACCGTGCTAGAAAAAGTGTCGCAGGCCCTCTCCATCCCCACCCCCGCACTCACCCTGACGGTGCAGCGCAACGCAGCCACACTGCTTTCGCTCTAACCCTACACGGTGGTGTCGTTAATGTCCAAAAACGTCATCTCGGCATTTTGCACCGAGAACCACACAAAGTTGTGGCTGGTGTTGAATGAAATGGCGACATAAGGATCTATGTAGCCAGATTCGCCCAAGCAAAGTTCCACGTTCACAGTGTCTTGTGGCACGAGGGGGTCTAGTCCTTGGCCTATGGCATCGAGGTAAGAAGGGGCGTGCTTCACCGCATCGAGAATGCTGTCAATGTTATTCTGCGTCATTAAGAGCTCCTTGGTGACGATGCTTCGGTGCTCGGGGTTGTCAAGCACTTTGCCTTTCACGAGCAGTTGCGCATCGTGCCACGGGCCTATGGCGATGCGACCCGACCACATTTTACATTTTTTCTCGCTTGTCGCCTTTGAAGTCAGTTCACCCAGTCCGTCGTAATAGCGGGTGAAGTTTTGTTCTTTGATTCCAAGCACTTTGCACACCAGGCCTGCGATAAAGCCAAACAGTAACGCAAACGGTAAGCATATAAATGCTATGCCAATGAAAAACCACTCAATAAACTTTGTCATAATTGTGTGTGTGAATTTATAGATGTGAATAAATATCAATACTCGTCTTCTTCCCAACCGAAGTCGTCGTTGGTGACAGGAATGTCGGGCCAAATGTCATAGATGCTTTCGATATACTCGCCGTCATCCTCAAGTTCTTGAATGTTGTCAATCAGAGCCATAGGGGCGCCCGAACGTTCTAAATATTCAATCAACTCAGCCTTGGTGCAAGGGAAAATGTCATTCTCAAAAAAAGAATTCCACGCTAGTGTAAAATACATAATGTGTTAGATTAAAAAGTTATTATATATATTCAATTAACAATTATTTTGTCATATTCCAAACCCAAATGTAATTTTTTTAATTGATTTTCGTTCGCTGGTAGAACCTAATAATGACTCACAGTTACTCAATTGTTATTAAATAAAGTGTAAAAAAGTTCCATCTTTTACCCCATAGAATATGTTACAAGTTTTTTTAACAAAGTGGTGTTTGATTGTAACTATTCCCCCAAATGGAACATGGGTAAATCAAGGCAACCAATCCCGAAGGCATCGATGCCCGAAAATGCACCAAAAATGTGATTTTGCACCCCAAAATGTGCCAAAAAAATGTGATTTTCTAATTGAAAATATTCCACAATCTATGTTTGCTTACTGAAAAAATGGTCGTAAATGCGACTAAAGTTGCAGTATAAGACGCTTTTTCTTTGGTCTTAAAGATAAATTCATTACTTTTGCAGTGCAAAAATGGCCGCAAATGCGACTAAAGTTGCAGTAGGATTCAAAATTGAACATGAAATGGTAATCGAAAGAAGCAAATACGTCGAGCTGCTGATGCAGAAAAGATGGAACAAGAAGGTAAAGATAGTCACTGGTATAAGACGATGTGGTAAGTCTTTTCTCCTTAATACTCTTTTCAAGCAGAAACTGATTGAAGAAGGTGTTGCCGAGAGCAACATTATTGAACTTGCTCTAGATAAAAAATCACATATTAAATATAGGAATCCGGATATGCTCTATGATTACATCATTGGGAAAACCCAAGATCAAGACTCCCAGTATTATGTGATGATTGATGAAATTCAGCTTTCATATAAAGTTAGAAACAAAGAGATTGATGAGGCTTCGGTTCCTGTAGAAGATAGGGCCATGCTATATACAACTTTTTATGACGTGTTGAACGATTTGATGTCACGCCCTAACATAGACATCTATGTGACCGGTTCTAACTCAAAGATGCTCTCAAAGGACATTGTGACAAACTTTCGCGATCGAGGGTCAGAGATAAAAGTGATGCCGTTGTCTTTCAAGGAATTTGTCGACTATTCTGGCATGGAGAAAGCTGATGCTTTAGAGCAATACATGATGTATGGTGGCATGCCGCTGGCTGTTGTTGAGGCCGATGAGCATGAAAAGGCTAATTATCTTAAAGGGTTGTTTTCAAATGTCTATATCAAAGACATAGTAGAACGCTACAAGCTCAAAGGCGATGCGGTGCTCAGTGCGCTGGTTGATGCGCTCTCGTCATCAGTGGGCTCACTTACTAACCCCCACAAACTAGCTTGCACAGCGGCAACATTGCTTGACAAAACCACTTCTGATAGCACAATAAAGAACTATCTTGATTATCTGGAAGATGCATTTCTGTTCAATAGTGCAAAACGATATGATGTAAAGGGTAGGAAATATTTTAACAGCATCCAAAAATATTATGCTGTGGATTTGGGGCTGCGAAATGCCCGGTTAAATTTCCGTCAGCAGGAGAGATCTCACTTGATGGAGAATATTCTTTATAATGAACTGATTCACCGTGGCTACAACGTGGATGTTGGTGTTGTTGAGGTTGCAAAAGTGGTAGATGGCACACGCAGGCAGAGCCAGTACGAAATTGATTTTGTGGTAAATACGGGGAACAATAAGGTTTATATCCAGTCGGCATTGAACATTGACACCAAAGAGAAAAAAGAGCAGGAAACATTCTCCCTGCACCACACTGGTGACTTCTTCCGCAAAATAGTAGTATTGGATGGCAATCAGAAGATGTGGACCGATGATGACGGAGTGGAATATATTGGTGTCATTCCTTTCCTTCTTGAGGACTGTTTGAGAAGTTGACATGACGGCGACACTACGACCGCATGGCTTGTTGTCGGTTCTCTACTGCAAAAATGGTCGCAAATGCGACTAAAGTTGCAGTAAGAATTGATGGGTTGATACGGAAATGTGGCTGGGAGTGTGATGATATAGACGAAAAAAGCCGAGGAGACCGTGTGCCAATTTTACAAAAGAAAAATCGCTAACTGGTTATTATCAACCTGTTAGCGATTGTATTTTGTGGTCCCACTTGGGCTTGAACCAAGGACTCCCTGATTATGAGTCAGGTGCTCTAACCAACTGAGCTATGGGACCGCTTTGATGGGGCTCGTGCCCTAAAAGCGTCGCAAAGTTACAACTTTTTATTGACCATACCTAATTTTTAGGCATTTTTTTGACTTCATGGCGTTTTTTTTTGTCTCTCGGGGAACTCGGGGAACTCGCAGAATATTTTTTTACCTCTTAAACCTTAAACCTTTATACTCTTAAACCCTTAAACCTTTAAACTCTTATTCTTATTTTGCGTTGCCTTAGGTGTAAGTAATGAAAAAAATGATTAACTTTGTGGACGATTATGAAGAAATTTTTGCACAAATTGTTATATTACCCGCTGTGGGTGTTTTGGTACTCGCTGTCGCTGCTGCCGCTGCGGGTCCACTATGCCATAGGCGATGTGTTCTATGTGCTCATTGCCAAGGTGGTGAAGTACCGCCGCAAGGTGATCATGAAGAACTTGCGCAATTCGTTTCCCGAGAAGTCGGAGAAGGAGCGTGAGGGCATCATGAGGGACTATTACCATTTCTTTTGCGACTATATTGCCGAGACGGTCAAGTTCGGCACGATGAGCCGCGAGAGCTTGAAGCACCACATGGTGTTTCGCGGCGCCGACGAGGTGTCGAGGATTGTCAACGAGGGTCAGAGCGTGGCTTTGTTCCTGGGTCACTATGGCAACTGGGAATGGGTGACTAGCATGAAGCTGTGGCTTGACTTGATTGACCTTCCGGCAGGCTACGGCCACATCTATCACCCGCTGGAGAATGAGGCGATGGACAGGCTGTTCCTGTCGTTCCGCAACCGCATGGGGTCAACTAGCGTGCCCATGCGCGAGACGTTGCGGTGGCTGCTCACCCACAAGCGTGAGGGGCGGCCTACTATCCTGGGCTATATAGCCGACCAGGTGCCCATGTGGCAAAATATCCATCACTGGCTCACGTTTTTCAACCAGGAGACTCCTGTGTTTACCGGCGTGGAGCGTATTGCCCGGTCGCAGAATCAGGCTGTGGTATATGTTGACATCAAGCGTGTGAAGCGCGGCTACTATGAGTGCGACGTGCAGGTCGTCACGCGCGACCCTGCCAGCTGGCCCGAGAATGAAATCACCAATGAGTGCTTCCG
>JAGHSP010000068.1 GCA_018065815.1 Candidatus Sodaliphilus limicaballi
ACGATGCATCATAGGGAGTCATGCAGTAATACTGCAGGTCCTTGATAGTATTCATGCCAGCCTCGGGCATATCCTGCTGTGTGAGAACAACGGTGAGCTCCTTAGCACGGTCGTTGCGGTAGTTGAAGAAGATAACCACGTCACCTTCCTTGATGGTGCCGTCAACTGTAGTGTTCACGATGGGCTTGATGAACTCATCGGTAACGCCCTCGGCATAAGACTCCTCAATAGCCTGGGTCATGTTGTCGCTCTGCTTGCCCTCGCCGCTGATGAGCTGGTCATAAGCAACCTTAACACGCTCCCAGCGTTTGTCACGGTCCATTGCATAGTATCGGCCAATTACGCTTGCCACTACGCCAGCACTCTGGGCGCAATGTGCCTCAACATCGGCAACAAAGCCCTTGCCGCTCTTGGGATCGGTGTCGCGGCCGTCCATGAAGCAGTGGATGAATACTTTCTCGAGCTCGTAAGCCTTAGCGAGGTCGCACAGCGCGAACAGATGGTCGAGCGAACTGTGAACGCCGCCGGTAGAAGTAAGGCCCATGAAGTGGATGCCCTTGCCGTTCTTCTGAGCGTAAGAGAATGCGTTGACGATTTCCTCGTTCTTAGCGATGCTACCGTCAGCAATAGCGCGGTTAATCTTCACAAGGTCCTGATACACAACGCGGCCGGCACCAATGTTGAGGTGACCCACCTCGCTGTTACCCATCTGACCGTCGGGCAGACCCACGTTCTCGCCGCTCGCCTGAAGCTGGCTGTTGGGATAGTTAGCGATAAGACTGTCCCAGTAAGGAGTGGGAGTGCTGAAAATAACATTGCTCTTGGCCTGAGGACCCACGCCCCAGCCATCAAGAATCATCAATAAAGCTTTCTTTGCCATAGTTCTATTTTGTAGTTTTTATATGTTTTCAATTTCAACCTGCAAAGGTACAACAATTTGACGAAAAACGAAAGACGAAGGACGAAAACTTTTTTGAACATCTACCCTCCCATGTAGCTGAATAGCGATTGAGGCTTGCCTATTTTGAGGCAAGATACAGTCATTCTGAAAGCACTCGCACGGGGCGGACGCTAAGCCCGTGGTAACGGTAGTCATTGCCCTGATCAAAGAAGTCCGAGAAGAAGTACAGGTAGTAAGCATAGTAGCTGCGGCTTGAATCGAGCTCGCCAGACCAGTAGTAGCCGTCAGAACCATCATTGTAGAGGCTCGTGTCGATATAGCAGCCAGCGGCAGGAAGGAAAATGCTGTTACCGTTGCTCTTGCTGGTTACCTTGCGACCAGAAACGCCGTTCACTGTCACCCACTCGGTGGAGGTGTACTTGCTATCGTAAAGGTCCTTCATTTCCTGCATGGTGGGCATGCGCCATCCGTTGCCCCAGTTGGCAGTCGCAGCGTCATCCTCGGGGAGAAGCTTGGTGAGGTTTTTGTATGTCACGCCGTCAACATTGGTGCCAACATATGTGTCGCCATCATACCAGCAGCAGCTCTTATGGCCATCGGCGGTGGTGTACTTAGTCACATATGGCCATGAACTCTGGCCAGGAATCATCCACTTATATTTGTCCCAGTCGAAACCGTGACTCTCGCCATTGGCATAGCCCACGGTCTCGCCCCAAGCGAAGTAGAGGCCGTAATCCTCGGGCTTATCAGCACCAACATTATATGTTGCCCACAGCACGCCGCCGGGTAAGCCAAGGTCAATGTACTCGCGGCCAGCAGAGTCCTTGCCCGACCTATCATCCTTGTTCTTCACCGTCACCGTGCACTCGGCTTTTACACCGCTGCCGTCGGTCGCCGAGCAGGTGATGGTGGCTGTGCCGTTGCCCATAGCAAGGATAAGGTCGCCCGACAACTTGACCACGCTCTCGTTGCTGCTCGACCATGTCACTGCTTTGTTGTCGGCATCGGCGGGCAATACAGTGGCGGTGAGCATGGGCTTGAACTCGTCGGGGTGCATCTCAAGTGAGGTTGCGCTCAGCCGGATAGCGGTCACTGGCTGAGCGGGAACTTCGGTGGTCCAACTCTCAAATTTGCTACTTCCAAGCTCATTGGTTATCATGAGACCGTCACCCACAAGAATCACGTTAAGAGCCGACATTATGACGCCATCCGCACCGAAAAACACTATGCGACCCTGGTAGGGCATGAAACAATAGGTAGCTGCTCCGCTATAGTCGGTAGTGCCGTCCTCGTTAAGCGTGAAGTGATCGCTCTTGGTCTTGTACCATGTGCCCACGACACGGCTGTTGTCAACCATATAGGGGTCACCGCCACCCTGAACATACTGGATGGCACGCTTGCCAAGCACAGTGTTAACGCTCTCGTTCAAATCGCCGATGTCCATCACACCGTCGTCATTCATGTCGCCCTTGATAACCTGGGCACTTGCTATCACGGCTGTAAGGAATAGGGATAGCAGAGTAATCGAAAATTTCTTCATATTTTATAGTATTTATAATATTTCAATCTACAAAGGTACAACAATTTGACGAAAAACGAAAAACGAAGGATGAAGGACGATAACCCTAGAGTCAACTCTAACCTCTATTTTCCTACGGCTTCGGTGAAGGCGTCCATGATCACCGTGGGGCGGTGGTCATGGAAGGCGCCCAGGGGATACTGGCCTTCGAGCTCGGGAGCCCAGTAGAAGACGCCGTGGCAGTGACCGCCGCAGTCGTTCTTCGCAGCATCAATGATGGCTTTCATTATCATCTTGCCTTCCTCGGGCCGGGCAACTTCCACGCCGGTCTCCACGACCATTGTCTCCACTCCATATTTCTCGCTGATGCGCTTTATGTTCTTGGGGAAATCCCTGATCGTGCCGTGATAGTCGGTCTCGAGTTTCGAGTCTATGTCCCAGTAGGGATAGACACTCACGCCTATCATGTCATATTTCACCCCATGCTCACGCAGCCCGTCAAAGATGAAGTCATATCTTGCGGGATCGCATGCGCAATCCAGGTGTATGATGCTCACGGCATCGGGATAAACCTTTTTAACAGCCTTGCATCCAGCTTGCGTGAGCCCTGCATATTGCTTCATGTTGTCCTGGGCACGTCCCATGGGCCACAGGAAGCCATTGGTGGTCTCGTTGCCCACCTGCACCCACTTCACATCGATGTCGTGCTGCTTGAGCAGTCGCAATGTCTCCTCGGTGTGACGCGCAAGAGCCTTCTTCATCTGTTTGTAGTTCAACCCTTTCCACGCGGCAGGGATGTTCTGCTTGGCAGGGTCGGCCCACCAGTCGCTGTAGTGGAAGTCAATCATGACGGGCATGCCTAACGCCTGTGCACGCAGTGCCATCCTGAGCACGTCTTCCTTGTTACAGAACCCGCCCTTGGGGTCAACCCACACGCGCAGACGTATGGCATCAAGCCCCAGTTCCTTCATCAGCCGGGTATTCTCACGAGGCTCGCCGGCTGCATTATACAACTGCACTCCCCTACTCTCCAACTCTGTGGTACCGCTTATGTCAGCCCCAAGCCAAAACTTGTCCTGCGCCGACAACTCAATGGCTATCAATAATAATGTACCAACTATAAATGTCTTCATATAAAAAATGTTTTATTGCGGCCCCTTCGAGGCCGACGTTAGTTTTCTTCACCCTCTCCGACGGCTAAAGCCGCCGGTTACGATGCAACAAGAGGGTTTCACCGCCCATATCTCCTTCACCGCTAGCATAATCCACTCCATCCGTATCGCTAACAACATCCACAACGCCAGCATCACTTACCCAGCCGTACACGTCAGGAAGAGACTCCTGCATGACGGGGAACCCGTCACACTGCATCGTAACCGGGTGTGCCAAAACACTCGAAATGGCGGCGCGCTGTAAGCGCAATGTTGCAACTAGCCCGGGGCAACGCCCTGGGTAACAGATGGTAACATCAACACGCCCTGCAAGGGCAAAAGAATTGTTACCCTGCCAAAGCACATTTTGACACACCCTCATAGCAAAACCGTCACCACACCGGCCTCGGAGAGGCCGCACTGCATCGTAACCTCTACCACCGTAATAGCAAAACCGTCACCACACCGGCCTCGGAGAGGCCGCACTGCATCGTAACCTCTACCACCGTAAAAACACAGAAACCGCAGCACATGCGAGATGTACCACGGTTCTATAAGTCTGTCCAAGCTGTGCTTTAGGCTTCCTTCTTGACAATGCGACGCTCTTTGATGCGAGCCTTCTTGCCAGTGAGTTTGCGCAGGTAGTACAGTTTAGCGCGACGCACCTTACCATGCTTATTGATAACGATGCTGTCGATGAACGGAGACTCAACGGGGAAGATACGCTCTACACCGATGTTGTCGCTGATCTTGCGAACGGTGAAACGCTTCTTGATGCCTTCGCCTGTAATTTTGATTACAACGCCACGGTACTGCTGGATACGCTCCTTGTTACCCTCCTTGATGCGATAAGCCACTGTGATAGTGTCACCGGGGAAGAATTCGGGAAGCTCCTTGCCTGTAGCAAATGCTTGTTCTGCAACTTTAATTAAATCCATTGTTTTTGTGTAATTTAGTGTTATTTGCTTCGCGCAACTTTCACAAGCCACTCGGTCTTCTTGTCAGAGGTTGCACAAAATGCGGTGCAAAATTACAAAAATTATTTCATTCTGCAATGAAAAAAAGATAATTTTTTATCTCGATTTAATCGTTGCCTAATCGCTGAGGTATTGCTTGATGTAGAGTTCGCAGTTGGCCACGAGCTCGTCATACCACTCTTGCCCGAAGCGGTCGATGAGCGGTTGCTTGAGGAACTGATACACCCTGATGCCCTCCTTGCGTCCCAGCACCTCGGCGCACTTGCATATCTTCCAGCGGTTGTAGTTCACCGCAGTGAACGTGGAAAATTCCTTGATGCGCACAGGGTAAAGGTAGCACGAGATGGGTTTGCGAAAGTCTATCTTACCAGCTCGGTAGGCCTTCTCGATGGCACATGAGCACAAACCACCGGGTTCGTAGCAAGTGAACACACAGTTCTTGCCGTCGATGATCTGTGTCACAAGTTCGCCTTCGGGGTCGTGGTAAGCAACGCCGTTTTCCTTGATTTCCTGTTGTGCGCGAGGCAGCAGGTCGTCCCAGATGTCGGGCAATATCTCTTCTATTTTCTTGCGCTCGTCCTCGGTGAGGGGTGCTCCGGCATCGCCCTCGATGCAGCATGCTCCCAGGCATGTGTCAAGGTCGCAGCAAAAGAATCGCTCTACCAGCTCTAGGCTCACTAATGTCCCTTGTATATCAAACATAGATATTTCTATTTAGGTGGATTCAATAAATGTTTACTCGAGATTGGCGAGTGCATGTTCGAGCTCGGTGCTCGACAGTTTCAGGTGTATTTCTCCCTTGTAGGCATAGGAGATGTGTCCGGTCTCTTCACTCACCACTATAGCCACAGCGTCGGTGGCCTGGGCGATGCCCAGGGCCGAACGGTGGCGCAGTCCCAAGTAGCGCGGCAACGACGTGTCGTGCGACACTGGCAAGATGCAGCCTGCGCTCTTCACTTTGTTTCCGTCTATGATCATAGCGCCGTCGTGCAGCGGGCTGTTCTTGAAGAATATGTTCTCAATCAGGCGGGTATTGATGTTAGCGTCAATCACATCGCCCGTGCGCTCATAACCTTCTAGGGGCATTTGCCTCTTGACGACAATTAACGCGCCAGTCTTGGACTTTGACATGCTCATGCAAGCATACACCACAGGCAATATCCATTTGTTCTCGTCATCACCCTCGGCTTTGCTCCTGAATGCCTTGGCTATGAACCCCCACCCCTTGTGTGAGCCCAGCTCTATGAGGAAACGCTTAATCTGCTCCTGGAACAGGATGACAATGATAAACAGGCCAATGTCGACAAACTTGTCCATGATGGTTCCTATGAGTCGCATGTCAAATATCTTGTACATCACGATCCAGGATATCACAAACGCTAGCACGCCGATGAAGATGTTGAGCGTGCCCGAAACCTTCATTGTGCGATACAGGTAGAACAACAGCGTTGCCACCAGCAAGATGTCAATGAGGTCCTTGATGCCGAATAATGAAAATATCGATGTAGGCATAATTTCTCTCTTATTTTATTGCGTAACGCTGCGTCGCACACACGATTTCACGTGCCTCCACAGCCTCACGCACGTCATGCACTCTAATTATATGGGCACCTGCCATCAATGCTATTGTATTCACGGCAGTCGTGCCATTCAATGCCCGCGCGGGGTCAACTCCCAGCTTCTTATATATCATCGACTTGCGCGACACACCCACCAGCAGCGGAACCTCAAGTTCGTGGAATCGCTCCAACCCGGCAAGCAACTCATAGTTTTGATCCAGAGTCTTGCTGAACCCGAAGCCGGGATCCACGATAATGTCTTTAGCACCCAGCGCACGCAACTGCTCTATGCGCGCTCCCAGCCATTCCACCACATCGCAGGTCACGTTGTCATAATCTGTCAACTGCTGCATTGTGGCTGGCGTGCCGCGCATGTGCATCAGCACATATGGCACTTGCAATGACGCCACGGTTTCAAACATCGCATCATCAAGCGAGCCGCCCGACACGTCGTTCACCATGTCCACGCCCAGCTCTTCCACTGCCACCCGAGCCACATGGGCACGGAATGTATCGACCGATGTAGCCATGCCTGGGGCTTCACGCTTCACCACTTCGACGGCACGACGCAGTCTTGCCACTTCCTCGGCAGCTGTGACATCGGCGGCTCCAGAACGGGTCGAGTAGGCGCCTATGTCTATCACGTCGGCACCTTGCTCCACTATCTCCTTAACGCGCATCGATATCGCATCCTCGTCGGTCGCACGGCAACCGGCGTAAAACGAGTCAGGGGTCACATTGAGGATGCCCATCACAAGCGGACGGTCACACTTCAGTTCCCGGCCACGAAGCGACAGTGTGAATGGCGTGAATTTTCTCATCGCAGGTCTTGTTTCGTTATCTTGTGCGAAATTACTAGTTTTTTCCTTCAATCACAAATATTTTGGACACAAAAGCCTCACAGCAGCCAGTTGAATGCGCCTAAACCATATAAAAACACCAAAACAATAGATATCGGGGCAACATATTTCAAGCAGAATATGATGGGACGGGCCATTCTCACTTTCAGTTTCCCGTGGTTGCTTAACTCGTCTTCCACAAGCCGGCGGTCTATCACCCACCCCATGAGCACAGAGAAGAATATTCCGCCCAGCGGCAGCAACACGTTTGACGACACATAGTCGAACAACTCAAACAGTGTCATCCCGAAAATCTTGAACTCTGACAGCACGCCGAACGACAATGCGCACAACGCTCCCAGCACAACTGCAAGTGCGGTGTTGAG